>SUWI01000221.1 GCA_015061565.1 Lentisphaerota bacterium | reverse complement strand
TCATGCCGCAGAGCGGTTCGCTGATGCACGCTCAGCGGGACGGAATAATCCTTTGCCGCCCGGCAGAGTTCGGCAATCGTTTCGGTATCGTCGAATGCGGCGGGGAAATACGCCAGCCCGGTGGAGAAACCGCACGCGCCTTCCTCGAATGCCTGCCGGACCAGACCGGCTGCTTGGCGTCGGGGCAGGGGGATATCCGCCATGCGGCACAACGAATACCGCAGCGGCGAATGAGCCAGCTGGACTGCGACGTTAACACCGGCAGGCGGCAGGGAGTCCAGATACTCCGCACAGGAACGGAACGCACGGTTACGCCCGCCGTAGATCCCGGTCATGATCCTGCCCCAGCCTTCATCGCGCAGCGGGAAAAGTCCCAGTCCGCACGCACCGGTGATTTCCGTGGTGATGCCCTGATACAGCGCGGAAGCGCGGTCCGGCGACTGGAGCAGGATCATATCCGAGTGCGTATGCACATCGATGAATCCCGGCATGACGGTCATTCCGGAAGCGTCAAAACGTTCCGATGTTTCCGCTTCGGCCAGATCGCCGACGGCCTCGATCATCCGTCCCTTGATTCCGAGGTCGGCGCGGAACGGTTTTGCCCCGGTCCCGTCGCAGATGCGCCCGCCGGCGATCACCAGATCGAAATGCATGTCAGTCCCTGATTTCCACGATCATTTCGACTTCGGCGGCGATCCCGCCGGGCAGGGAAGACATGCCGACGGCGGAACGGGCATGGGAACCGATCTGGGGTCCGAACGCGGCGATCAGCAGATCGGAAACGCCGTTCATGACCTTCGGATGCTGCGTGAAATCCGGCGCCGCATTGACCATGCCGAGCACTTTGATGAAATTGGTGACTTTATCCAGGTCGCCGCAGGCCATCTTGATTGCTTCGAGACAATGGATGCAGGCTTCTTTTGCCGCCTCATACCCCTGATCCACGGACAGATCCGCGCCGACTTTCCCATGCGTTTTCTTGGAGCCATGGCCCGAAACGAACAGCAGGTTCCCGCTGCGTTTGGTCCGTTCGATCGGATGGTCGCAAACGGGGAGTTCCGCCAGTTCGATGCCCAGGGATTTGAGTTTTTCTTCAACTTTCATTTCAGCTTCCTTTCCTTCAGATGGTTTGGTCTATTTCTTTGAAACGTTCGATGATTTTTTCCATTTCGCCGGACTGCAGGCACATCGGATTGATGTAGACTCCGCTCCGGTTTTCCGAATAGGCGATGATGCCGGGCTCGCCTTCCGCGAGCATTTGCCGCAGCTGCGAGGCGGTGACGCCGGTATTTTTCAATTCCACAAACGCACGCGGCAGCGGCTGGCCGGCCTGGTTCGGCCAGGTCCGCACTGCCGTGAAATGAGCGGCGTCCGCCATCGCATCGATCAGTTTTTTCACCTCGTTTTCACACCATCGCAGACGGGCTTCCTCATCCGCATTCACATATTGGCGGATCGCGGAATAAAGCGCCACGATCTCTTCCCGTCCGATCTTCATCAGTCGCCCCGGACCGTATTTCGGGAAACCGAGATGTTCGATGATCGAGATGAATTCCTGTTTCCCGACCAGCAGACCGCTGGCCTGGGGGCCGGCCAGATCCTTGCCCCCGGAGAAACAGGCGAGCTCCGCACCCATGTCTGTGGTATAACGCCACAGATTCGATTTCGGGGGCAGCTGTGCCGCACCGTCCGCCAGAACGGGAATCCCTTTGGCGTGGCAGATTTTCAGGAAATCGGCCAGATTCATGCAGCCTTCGCCGTAATAGCCGTCCGGAGTGCGGGGCGCGAAATAAGCGAAGGCGGTATTCTCATTGATCGCACCGTCCAGCACTTCCGGGGCGAGCGCCGCCTGCATGTTGGGATAGCCGATGAATTTCAGTTTCATCCCCAGCTGCTCGATGGCGTGGTCGTAGGGAATATGCTGTCCCCAGAGCGCCACGCATTCGCATTTGCCGATTTCTTCGGCGGAGAGCAGGTTGAAATTTCTGGCGCAGTGTTTTTCCACGAACGCGGCGGCCGCCAGATAAATCGCAGTGCTGCACGAATTGCAGAGAAATGCCGCTTCATTCCGGGTCAGTTCCGCCACTTTGCGGTGGACCGCCTGCTGCAGCACTTCGATCTCCACGAAATCCCGCGCCGCTTCGCACATGTCGCGCAGTGTGGTTTCCGACATCCGCGTGGCGCCCACCACCGTGTAGGTGCCCACGGCGTTGATGACGGTTTTGACTCCCAGTTCCTGATAAATGGACATTTTCACCCCCGGCTGCCGATGATGGAGCGGTACCATTCGCCGGTCCGGACGAGCTGATTGCTCATGGCGGCCATCGGGATCATCACGCTGGAAAGGATCCGCTCGGGCTCGCTGGCTTCCGGGATGTCCGCATCCACATAATCGAAGAATTTGCGGAGCGTCACCATGTCCGCGCCGTTGTGCCCGCCGCCGTTCAGATTCGGTGCGGGGATTTTTTCTTCCTGTCCGTTGGCATAACGGACCAGAACGCTGTCGCCGTGGATCTCCGCGATGATTTCGCCGCCGGTCCCGAGGAAGTGGATGTTGCGTTCATAACGCGCTCCGCAGCTGGTCAGGGTCTGCGTGAACATGGCTCCGCTGTGAAGGGTTCCGGCCATGACCGCGGTGTCGTCGGTCATGGGCGCTTCGCCGTGACGGCGCCAGATAAAGTTGGCGGTTTTGCCCCAGACCGTTTCCGCATACGAGCCCGCCAGATACTGCAGCAGATCGGTGTCGTGAGTCGTTTTGGCAGTGATGAAATTGCCGCGTTTGCAGGAGAATTTGTTGATCAGGAAATTCCGGGCGAAACTCTGCCCCACGTCGGTATTGTTCCGGACCATGATGAGGTCGCCGATGATCTTGCGGTCCAGCAGTTCCTTGAGTTTCAGCGCGACCGGGAAATTCGGCAGATTGAGCCCGATTTTGAAGAAACATTTCCGGCCTGTCACGAACTTGTATAATTCTTCAGCCGATTTCAGGTCCGGCACGATGGGTTTTTCGCAGTAAACCGCCTTGCCGGCCGCGATGGCGTCCTTCGTGATCTGCACGTGCGAGGTCTCGTAGGTGGAAATGATGACCGAATCGATCTCGGGCATGGCCAGCAGTTCATGATAATCGGTGACATATTTCATTTCGGGACAGCGGAAGGAGATCAGCGGAGTCACGGCCGGATTCGGGCGCAGATCCGCGACCGCGGCGGGACAGCCGTATTCGGGGAGATAATTGATGAGAGTTTCCGCCAGCTGCTGTCCGCGCTGACCGAAGGCGATAAATCCGACTTTGTGATACGTTTGAGCCATGATACCTGTCCTCCTGTTGATCGGTTCAGGTGATTTTGGATAATATACCCGTCCGCCAATGAAATAAAATGTCAAAAAAAAATATAAATATGGCATTTTCACACATTGATTATTGTTGTTTGAGTGGTATATTGGGTAAAGGAGACGTAAAAATGGCCGGATATGAAATAAGCAAAAGTGCGTTGAAGCGCATCGGACAATTGGCAGCGGACCGGTCCGGAACAATTTCCGGCGGCGTGCGAGCCGATTTCGATTTCATGCCGCAGGATATTCTGGTATGGAAATCCGGCCGGAATCTGAACGTGACCGGCACCTCGATCCATCAGCGCATGATCCTGAAAATCATCCTCAGCGGCCGCTGCACCATGCTGGTGGACGGACTCCGGATCCCGATGGAGACTGGCGACATGCTGTGCCTTTTTCCGTATCAGTTCCATACGACCCGTCTGGAATGTCCCCGCCGGGAATATTCTTTCCTGGCCGTCACCTTTACGGAAAAGAACCGCAATTACAGTTCATTTCTGGCGCTGAAGAACCATCTGCTTAAACCGGATGAGCAGGATGCCGCCAATCTGGAAAAACTGGTCGTCAATTACCACCGGACCCATGCCGTCCGCACGGAGCATTGTATTTTCCCGCTGCTGGAGATCCTGCTGAACCAGCGGCGGAAAATGCAAAGCGTGCTCCCCGTCAGGGATGAGAATGCCGATCTGTTCGACCGGATCTGCGATTATGTGCGCGGGCATTTTACGGAAAACATATCCCTGAAAACCCTGGCGGCGGAATTTCAGGTGACGCCGGAAACGATCCGGCGGCAATTCCTGTATGCGGACGCCGGCATCACGCCCGGACGGCTGATCCAGCAGCTCCGGATCCAGCTGGCGGCGGAACTGCTGCAGCATACGCCCGAAGGGATCGGATTCATTGCCCGTCAATGCGGTTACAGCGATCCGTTCACTTTCAGCCGCGCTTTCAAAAATGCGATGGGGCACTCGCCGAGGATGCACCGTCAGCTGCTTCAGAAATGATTTATTTCGAGGCCGCCCGTTTCCCTGCTGCGATTTCGTTCACCGCGGTGGAAAAGCCCTGAAACGCACTGGGCAGAGAATAACGTTCATGCAGATCCCGCAAGGTCGTCCAGGTGAATTCGGAATTTTCTCCCTGACATTGGATCAGCCAGCCGGTCTGATGCCATTCCAAATGGGTGAAAATATGTTTGCAAGCCCCGGCTTTTTTGATGCCGACAGTCTCGATCTGATGATTTTTGAGCCACTGACCGACTTCGGACCGGGTCAGCTTTCCGGTTTCGGCCGGATATTCCCACAATCCGGCGAGGATCCCGCGGCCGGGACGTTTCCGCAAGGCGATCCGGCCGGAGTCGGAAAACAGCAGAAAAACCGTCCTGTTTTCGATTTTCCGCTCGGCGGCGGCTTTTTTCACGGGCAGGGCAGGGGCGGTGCCGGATTTCCGGGCCAGACAGATCTCAGCGAGAGGACATTCCGGACAATGCGGACTGCCGGGAAGACAGACGACGGCGCCGAGGTCCATGATGCTTTGCGTGAGATCCGAACATTTGCCAGGGGGATAAACCGCTTTCAGCAGATCACGGGTTTCCCTGCGGAAAGCCGGATCGGCAATGTCGGCATGACAATCCGTCAGCCTGGCGCAGACCCGCAGGACATTGCCGTCGACGGCGGGTTCGGGCAGTCCGAAGGCGATCGAGGCGATCGCGCCGGCGGTATATTCGCCGATCCCCGGTAAAGAGAGCAGAAGGTCCCGGTCGGCGGGCAGTTCTCCTCCGAATTCCCGCATGACCTTCTGCGCCGCTTTCTGCAGGTTGCGCACCCGGGAATAATAGCCCAGACCTTCCCAGAGTTTCAGCAGCCGTTCTTCATCGGCGGCCGCGAGTTCGGCGACCGTGGGCAGTTCGGCGATGAACCGTTCATAATAGGGTTTGACCGTTTCCACGCGGGTCTGCTGGAGCATGATCTCCGAAACAAGCGTACGGTAGGGATCGGGCAGACTCATCCGCCAGGGCATTTTACGTGCGGATGCCGCATACCAGCGCAGCAGGGGCGCGACCATGGCGCTGAAGATGGACGGAGCGGCCGGAGAAAAAAAGCTCATGGAGTCAGAAATAATACCGGATCAGAGCCTGTTCCTTGAGCTTTTCGCCGTAAGCTTTGCGGAGCTGTTCCTTCTGCCGGTCTTCGAGCCGTTTGCTGATTTGCCCGGCGGCTTTTTCATAGGGGATCTCCTTTTGCTTCTGGATGGAATCCAGACGGATAAAATAGTATCCTTCCGGTGTTTCCAGCGGCCCCTGGATCTGGCCGGGACGCATCGTCTTGACCACTTTGGCGAATTCGGGCCGGAGTTTGTCCTCGTCAACGGCGCCGACCGCGCCGCCGGATTCGGCATTGGGGGCATCGGAATTGGCTTTGACCATCTGGACAAAAAGCTCTTTGCTCCCGTTTTTCAGCTGTTTGGACAATTTGCCGCAGGCTACTTTGGGATCCGGACCGGAGCGTCCGCCGTTGCGTCCCACCAGGAGCAGCTCCAGTTTATAACTGGCAGGAGTGATCCATTCGGACCGGTTTTTCTGGTAATATTCGTAAACTTCTTTCGGGGTGACGTAGACGGGCCGGTCGCAGCTCTCTGCCATCATGATATCGACTGCGATTTTTTCCTTGGCTTTTTCCTTGAGTTCTTCCATGGTGGTACCGAGCGCTTCGGCTTTTTTCACCAGGCTGTCCCGGCTGCCGCCGCCGATGGTGACCGCCAGATGGTCCAGCATCCGTTCGATATACTGATTGTCGATCGGGAAAGGTTTTTCCTGATATTTGGCGTAGATGAGCTTGCGGACGATGATGTCTTCGGTGATTTTCTTCCGGAGCTGGGAGATTTCCGAATAGAGCCGGGCTCCGGAATAGAGACTGGCCAGACGCAATTCCTCACGGCTGCTTTCCAGCATGACGTCCAGCAGGGTAATGGGGTCGCCGTTCACGGAGGCCAGAACCGAATCCACCCTCGTTTCCTTGCCCAGATCCTGGGCGGAGAGAGTCACGGCGCCTGCCAGCAGCAGACATAAAAACAGCATATTTGCAATTTTCATTCTATGTTATCTCCTTTTTAAATAAAAACCGACCGATGCAATGCATTTTTCTTAAAATATACTGAAACTCAGGATTTGTCAAATTGTTTTTGCAAATTTTCCGAACTTACCGGAGGAATTCTGGTGAGGATCGCCAGGATCATGGCAAAAAAAGCTCCGCCGGGAAGCCAGAAGAGGAGAATGCCGAGGAGCAGTCCGACGGCCAGCCCTGCCGGGATCAGCGAGATCTCCGCCCGGATATCGCCGATGATCACGCCCGCGGTAAAGCCGATACAGCCTAAGACCGCATAGAAGACCAGCGGTTCCGGAGAATACCCATGGAGAAACGCCAGACCGCACAGCGGCAGAAGCAAGGTCAATCCCAGCAGCAGTTTCACCAGCAGCGGTGATTGATGACGCTGCAGCGAAAGCAGACTGCCGCAGAATCCCGACAGCAGGAAAAAGCCGATCAGCAGGACCCAGTCCCGCGACAGCCGGCCGGTATATTGCTGATAAGGGATCAGGAACAGCATGGCGGCCAACCCGGTATAGATCCCGTTTTCCCAGGTCATCCAGACTCGTTTGGAATGGATGCCGCCGGAACAGAAATAGCGGAGGACCGCCAATGCCGCAGCCGCGATGGCAAGCAGGAAAAGCAGCCGGGAACGCAACTGATCCATGAGCCCGCCCAGCATGGTCCGGTCCAGCAGCGGCTGATTCCGGATCGCATTCCAGAGCAGTGAGCACATCCTGCTGTCCTGTCCGCCCGAACGGAACATCTCGGAACGGAAGAAACGTTCATTTTCCATCTGTTCTTCCTCGGTGCTCATGAGAAACGCTTTTTCCGGGAGCAGATCGGTGTCACCCAGCAGTTTCTCCGCCCGGGCATTCAGTGCCGCGGGCGAATTGGTGAGATTGCCGCCGCCGCACAGCAGAACCATGGAATCGGAACAGGCGGGTTTCACCTGCGGGAAGACCTTGCTGAGCACCGCCCCCGCACTGCCGTATAATTCGCTGAGATAATTTTTGCGGCAGGAGAGCAGTTCTTCCGGCAGCCAGACCGCCAGTATCCCGTCGTCCGCCAGATGGTCTTTCAGCAGCTGGCAGAAACGGACCGAATAAAGGCGTTCCGCATACAGACTCTGCGGCATCGGCAGCTGGAGGACGATCAGATCGAAATCATCGGCTTCAGCATTGAGCTTGCGGTAAATATCCGTGCCCGTGTTCATGGAAAGATTGCTCAGTTTACGGGTCAGCGGATTGTTCAGCAGGCGGATCATCGCACTGTTGTCGCCGATCAGCAGGATTTTCAGATTATTCCGATTCGGCTGCAGCAGTGCCTGAACGACCGCTGCCGGTTTGACCGTGCTCTCGGTGCCGTCTTCCGATGGCACTGCTGCCGAGCGGAAATCCCGGCGGACCGCAGGTGATTTGAGATATTGTGCCGGGATCAGGAGCCAGGCCAGGATCAGCAGGACCTTGATCCAGTTCGAGGTTTTCAGGTGTCCGATCTGCCAGCATGGGATCAGGATCGGCGGCAGCAGTGCTGCCAGACAAAGACCTCTCATGATCGGCGGAGAAATCCGGTTGTTCAGCAGGAAGAAAGCCAGCATTCCGGCCGCGGCGCCGCCGATACAGGATATCGAAAAATGCCGGGATGAGATCACCCGGTTTCTCAGATGCCCCGCGATCCTGCCCGCAATAAGAAACAGCAGCGGCATGGTGAAAGCGGTCCAGTCCGGCCGTCTCAGCAGATACCATACCACCAGATCGATCAGGACCGCAAACAGCAACTGCTCGGACACGGCATAGTGATTTTTCCGCTTCGGCTGCACCCGTGCACCGAGAGAAAAACAGAACAAATAAAGTGCGATCTGCAGCAGCGAATGAAATTCATTGGAAAAAGGTTCAAAAAGATATTCCGGATCCAAGCAGAA
>SUWI01000005.1 GCA_015061565.1 Lentisphaerota bacterium | reverse complement strand
ACCACTCCGGACAATCAGATCGATTCCCTGCTGCCTCCGTTCTGGAAGCCGGAATCCAAATAATTTTTCAGAAAATCCCGGATTTTTTCCGAAAAAGCCTGTGACATGTATCTCGCTGGGCGCTTACATAATCGCAATACAGTACGGGTTCAGCCGCGGCAAGGACGATTCCAGCCATAACGGCTGCGGCACTTAAGATTTTTTTCATGATCCAGCTCCTTTTTTACGGGATCTTCCATCCGGCAAAGTTGCAGCAGCCGACTTTTCCAAAACGGAAAACCAGGTTGCATTTCCCGGAAGCCGACGATTTCCCCGGCGGAAACGGGAGCGCGTGCCTCGATCTTCTGCCAGCTCTGCAACATGAGTTATGTGTATGACACGGGTTTCGACTGGGATCCGAAGAAATGCACGTTTGCCAACGGCACGGGCGATCCGGCCTGGCTGAAACGTCCCTACAACCGCAACGGCTGGGATATCAAGCTCTAATCAGCGCGAAATCCAAAAAAACGGCGGAGAGTGTCCAAAAACATTCCCCGCCGTTTTTGTTTGGAGATTGCGCGGCTGCCGGTTTTACGACTGGTTTTAACCGAATTCGATATGAACCATATTGCGGTTTCCAGCGGTGGCGCGGGTGCATCCTCGCCATTCCAATGCAGCTCAGCATAAAGTACTTGAGTTCATTCTATCTTTTCCAGGGATATGTCATCGAAATTGGCAGTCCCGGAACAGTTCAGCAAAAACAGGTTTACGTAGAAAATCTTTTTCTCATTTTTTGCTGTCGTGAATTCGAAACTCTGCCTGATCCACGGCGTCGTTCCGGTAAGCTTCACGTTTGGAAACCAGCGGTTTCTGTCGCTTCCAAGATTGATGCATACACCGGATTCACGTTCCCTGCCTTTAACATCCGTAATCTTGACGAAATAGGAAAGGCGGTAACGTGTCTCCGGTTCCAGCTGAATCTTATTGCCGATGGCAAACCACTTGACATGTGCATCGCCTGAGACTCTCATCTGCAGACTTCGGGAACCGGAAATAAATGTCGATGGATCGTGAGAAACACTGCAGCCGGCGGGAAAGCGCCAGCTTCTGATCCACGGCCCGAAAACGTTCGGTTCCTTTTGCGGTTCCGAAAATGTTCCGTCCCGAAGCAGATTACGGGATACGCTCCCGGAAAAGTCCAAAGTACCGAACTTCAGAAGGTCATGGTTGTTGCGTCCGATGAACGGCGACCAGGAATAGCGGGCTTTGAGATCACTTCTGATTTGATTCCGGATAACATTGCAGACTATTTTTTTGCCATCAAATCCTTCCAGATCGCTGCGTCTGAAAGTGATTTCATAAACAAATTTACCCGGCAGGGCCGTGACCGCAGTGTCGATTTTCGCCTTTTTTCCCGGAGAAGGAATATAGTTCGAACCCTCCATTTTGAAGGCTGAGATAACTTTGACATTGGCGGAGGAAAGCATCACATGCCAGTAGTTCTTGCGGTCACAGGAAGGATTGATGAAAAACTCAATCCCGTTTTTATCCCATATCTCCCGCGGGGCGTCATTGGGTGCGGCGATGACTTTCTTCTGTTCGGGTTCGACGCATTCTATGCGGAACTTCAAATGCTTCGGCGTCAAAACAGACTTGAAAGTGGTTTCAAAAAACGGTTTCCCGCCGTCGAGACGCTGGAGATAAACCGGAGCGGCTTTGCTCCAGTCAACGGCTTCGGAAGTGGAGACATTTCCCTTTCCCCTGAAATGCCGCACGGCCGAAGAATGGCGGAAATACTCCGCCGAGGCCCGTTTGATCCTGTCGAGGAAATTCCACCGCATGAACTTCACCCGTTCCAGTTCTTTTTTATTGGAACGGGTCAGATGTTCCGCCCGGTTGAAGTGATCTTCCAATGTTTTCAGGTAATGGGGCGAGTAGAAGACCTCGAATATTTCATATTGGGAAGCAGTGATTCCTACCGGTCCCAGAGGTGTTTCCACCGTTCTGCCTTTGGTTTTGATCCAGGTTTCTTCAAGGGAGTTGAACACCTGTTTCATCTCTCCGGCGGCCGCTCCGAACATGAGATGGTAGTATTCGTCCAGAATCGCGTCCGGATCGATCGACGTATCCCAAGTTGTCTTGGCGAACATATAATAGTTCATGGCGGCAAAGAGATAATAGTCTCCGGAAAGCTGCAGCTTCGCGCCGGAAATATAAGGCGCGACCCGCTTGTAATAAAATGCTATGTGCCGCGGGGTATGGTGGGGTATGTCGGGCATGACGGCGTTGTCGAACTTGCCTCCATAATTCCACAGGAGCAGAGATCTGTTGCTTTTTTTTGACCATGCCTCAACGAGTTCATCCTGTTTCTGCTTTTTGCCGCTGAAGTTAAAACGCCACGGTCCGCTGACCGCCAGCTGGACGATGACATTTTCCGGAATTTTTCGTGAAGGAAACTGATTGTAGGGATAGTAGCTCATTATCTGAATAAATCCCGGCAGCTTCTTTTTCTTGAGCCGTTCCGCGGCGTCAAGCGTCAGATTCCATACCATATCGGTGATTTCCTGCGGCGTTTTAATTTTTGCGCATTTCGGACAGAGGCATTTGAAAAAAGAATCCTGCGGCTGAAGATCGGCAATGCCGTTCCAGAAACCGTGGGGATGCCAGGATTTGGCCGGCATGCCGTAAGCAGCCGGGATTCCCCGCGAATCCGGCGTTTCATGACGAAAATAGGCTTCGACATCGTCAAGGATAATGTCTCTGACTCCGCTCATGTAACACAGCTGGAACGGATGGGGACGCTTGGGATCGTTCATCCGTTTCCCATGAGCATCCATGGCAAAGTATTCGGGATTCGTTTTGGCAAAACGTTTTCCCAGATACAGCTGGTTCAGCCCGTGACAATTTGGACGCGGCAGGGATGATAATCTCAGCCGGTAACCGCACAAAAACTTCAGCGGATGGCGCTGTCCCCTGTAGGTGCCGAAGTTGTTCCGGTCGATATACGGCCGGGAAATCACCTTGGGCGACTCGGTGAAAACCAGGTCTTCCATACTGCTCGTTCTGTCCTCAAGATCGGGACGGTCGAAGATTTCTATTTTTTCCGGAAGATACATGGGGCCCGACGGGACCACCACCCCGAACTTGCCGGGAAAGTAGAACCGGATCCCCGCAAAGCGTTCCAGAAAATCATAAACGCCGAACAGTGTACCCCTTTCAAAAAACTGGTCGTATTTATTGCCCTTGATCGCCCGTGCCGGGTCAACGGCACGGGCGTCTCTTCCTGCAATGTATATGTCTTTACCTTCGGACCGGATGAAAAAGCTGTCACGGCAAAGTTTTTCCGCGGTAATGCCCGCTCGGGCGGAAAGGTCGTTCAATCCGAGAATCAGGGACCGTTTCCCGGGGGACGGTGTCGCCGCCACGGAAACTTCTCCGCCGAGCCGCTGCCCCAGGAACTGGCGAAGTTCTCCGGCTGCAAAACGGACGACGGGAGAAGACCCGCGGGGAACGACGATTTCAATTGCCGACGCGCTGACTTTCCGGGCTCCCGAATATTTTACGACCCTTTCCGGCCGCTTCTCTTTGAGCAGCGGAGCCTCGAACCCCGTGACGGAAAGCAAAACCGAAACAACAAATACAGATAAGTATAATTTATTCATTTTTCAATCCTCTGAGCCAATTTCATATTTTGGCTCCTCTCGTTAAAAATTTTTTTGCGCGCCAATCCACATTTGACGCATCGAACAATAACTTTTTCTGAAAAAGCCACCAAAAAATTCTGTTTCGTAACCTGGACCTCCTTACCAAATCATTCCTGGTTTTGTTTTTATGCTTAATGATCCCATTGAACTTTTATCCTGAAAACCTGATGTCTCCTCACCATGTGTCATTGTATTTAGAGTATTCATTGTATGCGTTGAAGAAATACCAGAATGTGCTGAACTGAGCATTGGACGAGTTGGTATTGTTGGGAACCCTGCTTCTGGTCACAGTCTGCACATGCATGTCGAAAAACAGGAAATTCCCTTTTTCGGATCCGTTCGGATAAAATTGTGCCTGAGAAGCATCCACACTGATCTTGCCCCCATGGGGAAACATCGGCCAATTTGACGTGTTGCTGAAAGAGATTATGGGCGAGTTATACCGGGATTCCCCAAAGTAGGCGCTGCGAGAAGGCTTGTCTACCCGTTGCAGCTTGACATTAACGAAAAGCGGATCCGATACGAGCCGTCCGTTGATGCCGATCCCGTAAGCAAACCGGTCATCGCTCAGGTCATATTTTTTGAGGTAATCGAATCCGTTCCGCGACGGGCAGCTGATTGCGCTTGCTCCAGCCGGACGGTTATTATTCTTTGCCCGGAACCACCCGCCTATGGGGACATCGTTCCAAACATGCAGATAAGGGGCCAGGCGATTTTTATTCCCCGCGAACCAGGCATTGGATTTGTTGTTAACATTTTCATATTTATTCGTCGCAGGGTTGTAGGTGTCCCAGTATGCAAGAACAAAACCGTTATTATCGTCAATGTAGAGTGTAACGGCTTTCCCCAGCTGGTTGAAGTTGCCAGTGCATCTTATGCATCTGCCCTGTTCCCTGGCCTTTTGCAAAGCGGGCAGCAGCATGCCTGCAAGAATCGCAATGATCGCTATGACGATGAGGAGCTCAATCAATGTAAACAACCCGATTTTTATCCGGGTGGCGTGACAGGCGGCAGATGTGCGGATTTCTTGTTTTTGTTTCATGGCGGTTGTCCTTTCTTTATTGTGGTTTTTTACTGGTATGACGTCTGGGTTGTAGTTTGATGGTGAGAGTCCGGATTTTCAATGGCGGAACTGTGATTTCCCCCGTGACCGGCAGTGCCGTATCCGGATCGAAGCAGTATTTTACGGTTGCCGGCTGTTCCCGGAGATTGGCGAAGACGAGCATCGCTTCGGAATCATCCCAATATGCACTCATGCCGACGTTCTGCGGATCGGAGGTGCGGCAGCGTCCTTCCCCGGGTGCGGTATGTCTGCGGTATTGCCCGCAGCGTTTTATGATTTCCGCATATTCCCGATAAAACCGGGTGAAAACTTCGTGCCCGGAGGAAACTGCTGCATGATCCAGCAGTGCACACATGGCATAACGGAGCAGTTCTTTTTCCGGAGATTTTGCAGGAATCATCAGACAAACCTGCCTGGGGCAGATATTTAAGAAATGGACATGGGGAGAGAACATTCCGGGTTGAATGATATTCGGGACGGTTTCATCGGTAAGGACCAGACTTGCCATATTTTCCGCGGCGATATTCGGGCTGTTGGTCAAATGCAAATATAAATGTCCCGCCGGCCCGATCCGTTTCAGAGTCCATTCAAGCAGTCCGATCAGTTTCCGGTAGTCCCAGTGATGGGATCCGTGTCTGTGATTGAAACATTCGATTGCCAGACACCAGTCATAATACACTCCGCTGAAGCCATGGCGGGACAGCACTTGGTCGATGGATGCTTTTCTTTTTTCCAGCCATCCTGATTGGAGGCACATGAGATAGCCGAATATGCTGTCGCGGAATCGTGTGGGAATTATGTCATCCCCCTTTTCAGCGATCCAGCCCCATTTGCGGGCGTTTTCCCTGAACCCGTCAGCGTCCGGATGGTATTCGTGAAGTGAAAAATACGGGACCACATCGATCTGATAACGGCGCGCCAGCTGCAGGGACTGGTTCATTTTTTTCATTTCATCCGGAGGATAAGGCGGATAAGCTGCTGCCCGCCAGAAAATTCCATTTCCAAAACTGTCCCCGTCATTGTGGATCCTCATCAGATTGATGCCGGCAGCCTGCCAGCGGGCATAATCCGCTTCTTTCGGCCAGCGGTCCGCAAATCCTCGGCTGTTTTGAAGCAGATTGGCGGAACAGGAAGCCAGCGGGACAATAGTTTTCTTGACAAACGGGAACGCCAAGCTGAATTCAAAACTTTTTTCCCCTTGCAGATACTGCCCGTTTCTCAGACTATCCACGGGAGAAAAACGCATTTCGTAGGCATCCAGGTCTTTCCGGTAATTGAAATATCCCATGCCATATCCGGGAAGCTTGCCTCCTATATCGTCCCATGCGTCCAACCGGTCTCCTCTTGCATACTGAAACCCGTCTGCACCCCGCTGGAAAACGAGCATTGAATTGGGAATCCAGCGGGAATAGAACGGCAGGGTGGATTGTCCGTCCAGCCGGAACCAGCGGCAGATATGTTTATAAGGACCTGGCATATCCATCCGAGACGGCAGTACCGCGAGGGTATCCATTCTTCGGGCCGGATAGAGAGTCCCGATTTGAATCATTCCCAGCCCGTCGATTTTCCTGGAGGCTGTCAGAGTGACTCGATGCAGCGCTTCGCCCCAAGGGGTGTATTCCACCCGGTGGCGCATCTTCAGGTGATCAAGAGGTTTCCCTTGCGCGTCCGCCAGAATACAATCGAACAGAAGCACCGGGTTTCCGTTTTCCATTTTGAGCGTATATTTTTTGACCGGCGCTTCACTGCTGCAGTAACTGTGATACTTGTTTTTTTCGATGATTCCGACAATGGTGCTTTGCGATTTGGCAAGTAAATTTTTCCCCGAACCGTTCAGAATCACTGCTTCAGTCATTTCCCCGCCCTGACGGAGGTCATGAACACATCGGACATACTGGTTGATTACGATGATCCGGTCTTTTTCCCGGATAAGCCGGAACGGGGAACCCGATGCATGGAACTTGCTGCCTGCAGAGAAATCCGGACAGTCTGCTGCCTGTTTCTCCGGCAGGGTTCCTGAGACATGCTGCGGGATTGCCGCAGAATAGAGTGAAACGGCTTTCCCCTGCTGGCTGAGGTTGCCGACGCATCTTATGCATCTTGTTTGCCTACTGAAATTTTGCAATGCAGGCAGCAGAATGGACACCAGTATGGCGATCATTGCGGTCACTGTCAGAAGTTCGATTAACGAGAAACAATGATTCTGCCTGAATGACGAATACGGAGAAGCAAGAACCAGAAGCCTGATCATGTTTTGCCTCCTTTCTGTTGTTTTTTGCAATCGCTTTGTTTCATACATCATTTACTTTCCCACACCGTTTTTTTTCAAAAAAGCCAGACTTTTAACGGCATCGGCAAAGTGATCGGCGGAATGATCCTGTTCATAGATCAGCCACTGGCAGGGGGTTTCCTTCGCGGCGGCGATACACCCGGCAAGATCGACGCAGCCGCCCCCAAGAGCCGTCATGGTTTCCCGCTCTTCGGGGATGCGCAGATCCTTGAGATGAACCTGCCGGATGCGTTTGGCATAACGGCGGATATGGGACACCGGATCGACTCCGGCCCGGGTCAGCCAGCACACATCCGGTTCGATGAAGACCTGCGCCGGATCCGTCTGTTCGAGAACGCGGGTCATCACGTATTCACCGTCCGCCAGCCGGGAGAATTCCTGCCAGTGGTTGTGATAGGAAAAGATCGTGCCGTGAGCCGCCGCATTGGTGCCGGCCAGGCGGCAGCGTTCCAGCAGGGTCATCCAGCTTTGCGGCAGATTTTCCGTATAACTGAAAGTGACGGCTGGCGAGTTCAGTATGGCAGCCATTTCCCAGGCGGGGGAATCCGAATCGCACAATTTAAGATTCGGGAACATGGTCCCGGCGCATTCCAGCTTCAGCTCTTTGAGCAGAGCCGCCAGTTCAAGGGGTTCCATTTCTCCGTAATTGGTGGCGAACTCCACGCCGTCGTATCCGATTTTGGCCACTTCCCGGAGCGTCCCGGCAAAGTCCTGTTTCAGTTCTTCCCTGAAGTTGTAGAGCTGTATGGCATGTTTCATTTTTGACCTGTCCTTTCCCGATATCATCTCTCACTGCAACCTTATCTGGAATAAGCCGCCAGGACTTTCTCGAATGCCTGGCAGTAGAGTTCCGTTTCCTCCTCACTGAGCATGAGCCAGTTGAGATCGCTGGTAAGCAGTTCGTTCTGCACGATCCTCTCCGCATTTTCACTGCTGGCGATACGGTACATGTTCGCGGGGATGCTCCAGAGCTTCTGCCGGTACATAACCCCGCTCCAGCCGATGCCGACGGGAATCCCCTCGGCAGAGAGTGCCTCCAGCACGTTCTGTCGGGTCAGACCCGGGCGAAGGACCGCAGGATCGATCATGATGACGAATTTGTAGTAACTTTGCAGCGTGGCTTTGCGGCCCGGAGCTTGGACCCGAACTCCCGGAATGGTATTGAGACGCGCCCTGATGAATTCCGCATTTTTCGCCCGCAGCAGGGTGTCCGCTTTCAGACGGTCCAGCTGCGCCAGGAGGAGTTCCGCCTGGAACTCCGTGACCCGGTAATTGCGGCAGATCAGCCCCGTCGGCGGCGGAGTCCCCGCCTGTCCCTGTTTCGCGGCATACTGATAGCCGATATGGGAAAGCCTTCCCAAAGTCTCATTCAGTTCTTCATTAGAGGTGATGCAGGCTCCGCCTTCACCGGACGACATGGTTTTGCTCTGCTGGAAACTGAAACTGCCGACATCCCCCAAAGTCCCCACATGCCGGCCGTCCCATTCGCCGCCGTGGGCATGGGCGCAATCCTCGATCACGGCAATGCCGTGTTTGCGGGCAATCGGCAGGATCCGGTCCATATCCGCCATGGAACCGAAAAGATGGACCGGGATGACCGCTTTCGTTTTCGGGGTGATCGCTTCTTCGAAACGTTCGGGGTCCATGCACAGGGTATCGTTTTCGATGTCGACGATGACGGGCGTCGCCCCGCGGTAGACCACGGATTCGCCGGTGGCGATCCAGGTATGGGCAGGCACAATGACTTCATCCCCCGGACCGATACCCAGCGCCAGCATGGCCATTTCCAGCGTCACCGTCCCGTTCGCCATCAAGGCGCAGCCTGCAGCTCCGGTATATTCCGCGAAACGCCGGTTGAACTCCACCTCACGAGGACCGTAAAAAGACCATTTCCGGCTCAGATAGATTTCTTTCAGCTTTTTAATCACTTCAGGGAAGACGGGCGGCCAGGGCAGAACGTTTGCCGGTTTCTCGAATACAGGTTTTCCGCCATCGATCGCAAGTTGCATGACTTTCGGTTCCTTTCATTTATATTGCTGATTCCAAAATTCGGAAAAAAGTCTTTTTCCCGCTTGATTATATCAGTTTTTTACTGTATCTTACAATACTATTGAGGAATCGTTTTTTCAATATATCAATCTTTTGAAAAATACATGGATATTGCGAAATCATGGAAATCCGGAAAATCACTGAAATACTTTGCCGCGGGGTCGGACGCATCATCAGCCGGGCGTCTCCGTCGACCGGCCGGCATTTGAAAGACAATTACGAACGGAGTTCGCATCCCCACCGGGAATTTCTCTTCGTGGTTTCCGGTTCGAGCCGGTACCCTTGCAACGACAGCGTTTATCCCTGTTCGCCCGGGACTCTCTTCCTGTTCGATTCCGGAATTCCTCACGGTTATAAATACACCAGGGAAGACAACCATCTTATTCACTTGTGGGGATATTTCAATTCCGGCGGATTGCATGTATCGTGCGTGAATGTCATGGAAAACGGCCAGTATCGCCTGATTCCGGAACTCTCTTTAGTTTTTCTGCCCGATGAACTGTTCCAGTTCGTGGAGACCCGCTGGAATCTCCTCGCCCGGCTGGAAAACTCGACCGAGGAAGTTGTGGAGCGGTATATGAAAGGGCCGATGGATGCCGTTCTGGATGAAGTAGCGTTCCTGATCACGGAACATGACGCGGACGGCAGTAAACATACCGAGATGGAAAAAATCGAACGCTATATCAATTCCCGCAACGGAAACGGTTGTTCGCTGGAACATTTAGCCTCGCTTTTAGGCTGTACCCGGTGTCATTTCGCGCATAAATTCCATGAAAAAACCGGGATCACGGTCGGCAAGTATATCGATCAGGTACGGGTCAAATATGTTTCATGGGCAAGTAAACGCGGCATCAGCCAGAAGGAAATCGCCTATGAACTGGGTTTTTCCTCGCCGTCCTCGTTTTGGAACTGGCTCCAGAAGCACAGAAACGAACTGCCCCGCGAGGACAAGTCAAAATCCGCAAAGTAAAGATTTTTCCGGTATGGAAGCGGTTCACCGGCACACGGTTTCGATTGGGCTGCCGGCGGGATATAAGATCGGGGTGATTTTTTCTTTTGCTTTCAACGCTGGCATCAGATAATTCCAAGCCAGACGCACCGTGTCGCTGCGCAGGAAAAGCGTCTGGTCGCCCAGCATACAATCCAACAGCAGACGCTCATACGCTTCCGGCATGCTTTCCCCCGGTTCGAGGATCGACGCATAACGGAAATCCAGCGCCAGCGGTCCGATGCAGAGTTTCGGACCCGGTTTCTTGGCGATCAGTTCCAGCGTCAATCCTTCCTGCGGCTGCACCGTCAGGACCAGCCGGTTCGGAGACAGATCGGTCTCGCGTATTCCGGTAAAAATGCTGTATGGGATATGCTTGAAATTGATGACGATCCGGCTGCGGCGTTCGTTCAGCCGTTTGCCGCTGCGGAGATAAAACGGCACGTCTTTCCAGCGGGCATTGTCGATCCGCAGTTTCAGCGAGGCGAACGTTTCAGTGCGGGAATCCGGCGGGATGCCGGGTTCCTCCAGGTAGCCTTTCAAACCGTTTCCCGCCGCATACTGGCCGAGCATCAGGTCTGCCGGATCGAGCGGACGCAGGGAGCGCAGCAGACGCGCCTTTTCATCCCGGATGCGGTCCGCCTCAAAGGAGACCGGACATTCCATCGCGACCAGCGAAAGCATCTCGAGCATGTGGTTCTGGAACATGTCGCGGAGCAATCCCGCACGGTCGAAATATCCGGCGCGGTGTTCCACCCCGACCGTTTCGGAAACGGTGATCTCGACCGAATCGATGTAATTGCGGTTCCAGACCGGTTCGAAAATGAGGTTGGCGAACCGGAGCATCAGGATGTTCTGCACGGTTTCCTTACCCAGATAATGGTCGATTCGGTAGATCTGCCGTTCGGAAAGATGACGGAGCAGCCCGTGTTCGAGTTCGACCGCACTGTCGAGATCGTGTCCGAAGGGTTTTTCGAACACGACATGACGCCATTGCGAACAATCGGCGGATTCGCACGGTTCGCTGAGCAGACCCGCTCCGGCGAGCTTCTCAACCAGCGGCAGATACGAATCCGGAGCAACCGCCAGGTAGAAGATGCGGCTGGAATCGGTGCAGCCAAGTTCTTTTCCCGCCTGATCCAGCAGTGCTGCCAGCCCGCGGACGGTTTCATCCCTGAGATAATCGCCTGCCAGATAATAGACCCGGCGAAGAAACGGCGCCATTTCAGCATCAGGAACGTTTGCCAGCTCCGGCAGAGTCCGGACATATGCCCGGAAATCGTCATGGCTCATCGGGCGGCGTCCGCAGCCGAGGATGCCGGAATTGTCATGCAGCAGTTTCCTGCGGTGCAACCTGAACAGAGCGGGAAACAATTTGCGTCCGGCCAGATCGCCGAGCGCACCGAATACGGTCAGCAGACATGGAAGTGGGGTAACTTCCATACAGAAACTTCCTTGCCAAGTGACAGCCATTGCAAAATCTCCTCTTTATCTGCTTTCATAGACAATGAAACGGCGGATTTGATCTCCCGGAAACTTGGAATTTTCAAAAAGATTTTATGTTTTTTCTCTCGACCCCCCTTGACAAAATCATTTTTCCGAGTATATTTAAACATAGCTAGCCAAGTTAACGAAAAGGGCTCCGTCATGGCGCATGATTTCAAAACTACAGCGGCGGAAATTGCCGAAAAGATCAAAAACGGCACCTACTCAGACACCTTGCCGTCGATCTCGCATCTGTCGGAGATTTACGGAGTATGCCCCGCCACGGTCAAGCGGATCCTCTCGCAGCTGCGGGACTGGGATCTGGTGAGCGGGGAACACGGCCGGTGTGTGCGGATCAATCCCAAGGCAGCCGGCAATCTGTATTTCCATAAAAACGTGGTGATCCTGGCCGATCTTGCCACGATCGCCAATCCGTTTTATGCCAAAACACTGAAGCAGCTGACCGATGCGCTGAATTCCAACTACATCAGCGTCAATGTTTTTTTATCGGGGGATCAGGTCCAGGAGTGCATTTTCCGGCCGGACTGCGCGGTGTCGGTCAACGTCAATTCGCGCATAATGGAAGATCTGCTGCTGAAGCGTTTTCCGGATTGTGCGGTGGTGCGACTGAATCAGCCGTCGAACCGGTTCCCCTATGTGATCTCCAACGGCGGCAAAGCCGGGTATGAGGCATTGCGTCATCTGGCCGAAGACTGCGGACATAAGCATATCGGAATACTGGCGACGCAGCTGGAATATCCGCGAGCCTGTTTCCGCCAGCGGTATGACGGTGCCCTGGAATATGTCCGCAGACATCCGGAGATCCATTTGAGCATGGCGGAAGTTCCGGGACTGGAACCGGCCTGCCCCGGCTGTTCTTCGGTCATGGGCAAGCTGATGGAACAGGATCCGGAGATCACGGCGGTGTTTGTCCTGCGGGACATGCTGGCGCTCGGGGTTTACTGCTACGCCGCGGAACATCACCTGAAAATTCCCGACGACCTGGCGGTGATCGGATTCGACAATGAGATCTTCAGCCAGGCTTTGACTCCGCAGCTGACCACCTTGTCGGAAAATGCGCCGGATTCCGCCGAATGCCTTTTCCTGATCATCCAGGATCTGCTGCTGGACCGGCATCCGGAACAGGCCCATCTGATCGATCCCCAGCTGCTGGTCCGCGGGAGCACCTGCAAAAACGCGGGAGTTTCATAATGAGCTCGAATAATAAGGTTTCAGCACCGAAACAATTAGTTGTTTTCAAATAAAAAACCAAGGAGGAACAAAATGAGCATCAAAACAACACAACGGAAAAAAGAACAGGGCTTTACCTTGATAGAACTCCTCGTCGTGATCGCGATCATCGCCATTCTGGCAGGAATACTGCTGCCCGCGCTGAACCGGGCCAGAGCATCCAGTCGGAAAATCGCATGTGTCAATAACATGAAACAGGTCAGTTTCGGAGCTTTGTTATATGCAGAAAATAATAATGATTTTCTTCCGCCTGCCGCTTATAACAAGGGAACAGAAAAGAAAGCCGGACGAAATACTCATAACGTTTATATTGCCCAGGAATTGGGACTTCCCTATATCCTGAAACCGGGCGAAACTGCGGTACCGACCTTTGAAAATCAGCTTGCATCCTTCCCGTCCAATCCTCTCTTTATCTGCCCGGCTCAGAAAGAAGAGTATGGTTTTAGCCGTCAAAAAGGAGTCGCAACAGCTCCGATCCTCAAAGGCCCCACCTATCGTCCCACATTCGGTCCTGACAGTACATCCGGTGGACTATCCGCGGGTTGGGCGAAATCTGCTGTTGACTCAAAATATTATTTTTACGATTCGCGTAAACTCAATACAATCTCTGACGGAACTGTTATCATGATCGAAGTTCCCTACACTGAATTCAGCGCAGGAACTAAATTGGCATATTATACACAGACTTCCAATGCCGTAACAAATACCTACCAGAATCAGGCAACGACTTCCTCCAACTTTAGTTACAAGATCGACTTCAGCAAGCATAATCAGAGCGCAAACTTCATCTTCAAGGATGGTCATGTTGGCACATACAGGTCCACCAACGTGTATTGGCGCAGATGGAAACCGGAATAATCTGATATCAAAACACAGGAAGGAAAATGAAAATGAACAAATTTTTCATGCTCGGATTGCTGAGTACTGCACTGTTTTCTCTTCAGGCAGGATCTGAACTGCTGAAAGGGTATAAAAACAACGGCTTTGCAGCAGTTTGTTCTGAAAACTTCAACTCCGGCTCCAACAGCTGGGTCATTCCGAAAGGATTCTCGGTCGACAACAAAGACGGTATCCTCGGAACCGCTGCGCTGCACGGTGTGAGCGACAGCAAAAAAAGTATCATTCCTTCCCCGTCATACAAAATCAAAGTCAAACCCGGCGCAACCTACAAAATCACTTTGCAGTATCGTGTCAAAAACTTCCAGTTGAAAAACAAACACCGCATGAGTATCATCATCGGTTCGATCTTCTACAAGGATCAGGCAAACAAGAAACAGGCAAAGCATTTCTGGGACACCAAGTTCAATGCCTCTGAAAGCTGGACAAAATACTACACAACGATCAAGATTCCCAACGATGCAAAAGAAGATGCCGAACTGAAACTGCATTTCGACTGGTGGCACACAGGAGAAATCTGGTTTGACGAAGTCCTTGTGGAATCCGCAGACCTGAACTCCGTTCTCATCCCGGTCAAACCTTGCAACAGCGCAATGGAAGCTGATGGAAAGATTGCTTATCAGGGTTATTTCTACAACGGCACACTTCCTGATTACAAAGATATCAAGCTTTACCTGAACGTGGAAGGCAAAGAGTATCTTGTCCCCGCCAACAAGAACTATCTCTTTGAAACCAAAATCGATTTCCCGAAAACGGATTATTTCACAGTTACAGCAAAAATGCTGAACACTGCGAAAAAAGAGATCGTAACCGAATACACCTGCCGTCTTTCCACCGCAAAGAAAACCGGAAATGTCGGAACCAGACTTGATGAAAACGGCGTTACCTGGCTGAATGGCAAAAAGTTCCTGCCCATCGGATTCTTCACTTATCAGCACATGAAAGAAGAAGACTACAAGAGAATTTCCGAAAACGGATTCAACTTCGTCTCATTCGGGATCAAATACCGCAACCCGGAGGGAATCGGTTCCAACTCTCCCGAAAAGATGAACGCCCTGCTGGCTTTCCTGGAAAAATATAACCTCAAAGGCATCGTCCAGCTGGTTCTCATGGTTCCCGGAAAAGAACGTCTCCGCGCGAGAGTGGAAGGCTCTTTCGGAAATGAAACCACCCCTGACGGCATCATCAAGCTGCTGGGCGAATCCATCAGAGACAATAAAAACCTGCTGGCATACTATCTTTCTGACGAAAACCCGCGTATCGAGCTGCCGGACATCAGAAAGAACCGGGAAATCCTTGCAAAAGCTGACCCGAACCACATGACCTTGAGCTTGACCAACAACCCCGATGACTTCTCTGTCTTCGCTCCGACCGGCGACGTTCTCGTCTTTGACTCCTACCCCTTCGGTTCCAGAGCAGATCACGATCCCGGCACAAACACTCTCACCAGATCCGATAAAGCATTCAAAATGCTGTCGGATATGAAGACTCCCTGGTGGTTCTGCACTCAGGCTTATGACCGCGCGATCTACCGCGGAAAATTGGGCGAAAAGTTGCCGGAAGAAAGACAGCTCACTGCTCTTCCGCTGCTCGCAGCCATCTACAATGCAAAAGGTTTCTATTACTTCTCCTACCATGCAATCTTTGCAAAAGGAAATGAAGTCGATCCGAAACACTCTGAAAAAATGTGGCCCAGAGTTGCCTCCTCCGGAAACCTGCTGAATAAACTTGCTCCCTACATCATGGGAGACAAGACCGCTCCGGAAATGAAGATTGACAACAAGACTGCAACCCTCCGCGGAAGACGTTTTATCGCTGACAACGGGAAAGAAGCTGTCATTCTGGTTTCCATCGAACCGAAAGCAGTGGAAGCGTTCTTCGAACTGCCCGATGGAAAGAATTACAAATCTCTCCGCAGCAAAGCAGTCAAGACCGGAAAAGGCACCTGGAAATTCGCTTCTGACAACATCGATTACGATGTATTGATCGAAGAATAAGGATTCCTGAAAAATGCCAATTGGATATATAGAAATCGCAAATGAGATCGCAGCCGGGATCAGGGACGGACTGTCCCCTGACACTCTGCCGTCAATCCACACTCTTGCCGGGATGTTCAAAGTCTGTCCTGCAACAGTAAAACAGGTGACAGGCTCGTCGCTTTCAGGACAGCAGATCTCTCAGGAAAAGCTGGTGAGACATTATCAGCCGTCAAAGGACAATGTCAGCTATTGCGCTCCAGTTATTTCCAACGGAACACTCTATACTCAGATTGACCTTTCCGGAGCGCAGAAGCAGAACATCCGTTATACCAACCACGGAAAACGCGCAACCCTTCTTGACCTGACTCCGGGCGTTTATCTTGCCGGACGGCGTTATGATACTTTGCTGCGCGATTTGATTCCGTTCGGTTACTTTGAAGACAGCTGTTCTGCCGGAGGAAAAGAGTTCGGTAATGCAAAAGATTCCGGACAGATCCTTGATCTCGGCAATGGTTCCAGCGGATGCCGGAACATGTTCGAAAACGGCTCTTCCATTTACACACACGCTTTTGTTCACCATGATCGTCCTATGCTGGCAGTCCGGAAGAAATTCACCGGAATGCCTGCGGATTCTGCTTATCGTTTCGACTACTATTACGCCTCTGCCGGAACTGAACGGAAACCGGTCAGATGGAGCAATTACACCATCAAGTCGCTGTCCGACGGAAACGGGGCTGAAATCTGCTATCAGATCGAAGGGATCAAGACTTCATTGCAGGGAGCGGTAACGATTCTTTGTCCAACAGCAAAACCGGAAATTGAAGTTGACGGCTGCCGGGTCTCTCTGATATTCAAAAATGTACCGGAAACACTGGAATTTTTCATGCTTTACACCGATTCTTTCGGCGAAAATGAATGGCAGAAAGAACAGAAAACGCTGATTGCAGAAGTTGGAACAAAGAAGTTTGCCGGACTTTTTGCGGAACATGCGGAGCAATGGAAAAATTTCTGGAACGGCTTCGATATTGAGCTGCCGGACAAAAAAATGCAGGATGTGTTTTACAGTGCAGTCTATAACCTGAAATGCACCTCAACTCCGTGGGGCGTTCCTGTGGGAGTTCATCCGTACAGCTGGAACGGGAACTACTTTGGATTCAATCTGTTTACCTCGCTGTTCTGCATGATCAACGACCGGAAAGCGGCGGCAAGGATTCCGCAGTTCCGGTTCAACACTCTGAAAAATGCCATCGACCGCACAACGAACTGGAGTTACTCCTCCGGGGCAAAATATCCGTGGCAATCCGATGAAGAAGGTTTCTTCGAATGTTCTTCGCCGGGTGTTTGGAATGATCATATTTTCCATTTGGGCAACATTGCGCTGGAAGCGTGGGAATACTGCCGTTACACCGGAGACAGAGAATTTTTGCAGAAAGTATCCTATCCGGTCATCCGGAAATGTGCGGAATTTTTCATCCGTCAATCCATTTACAAAGTGGAAGGCGGCAAAATCATCGTGGGTAAATGCTGCGACTTGGAACGGTTGGGAACTGCCAGAGAAAATGCGTTTCTGACAACCTGTTCTGTGATCTGCACGCTGGATATTGCCGTAAAAGCAGCGGAATTTCTCGGAGAAGATAAGGAATTTGTGGAAGAATGGCGAACAACTGCGGCGGCTCTCCGCAAAAACCTGCCGTCTGACGGGAAAAAATATATTCCCTTCCCCGGCTGCCCGGAACGCAGTATCGGCGTGTTCGGCGGACTTTATCCCTATCCGGTTCTTCCGGCGGACGATCAGAAACAGTTGGCTGCAATCAAGGATTACACCGGAAGTGCAACGGAAGCCGGAAACATGTATCCTTACGGAAAAAATATCTGCACTTGGTATGCTTCATGGGTTGCAAACGGCATGATCCGTCTGGGCAATGCAGAAAAAGCTGTGGATTATCTTCAGAAAGCATCTATTTCCACGGGCGCATTTGATATTATTTACGAAATCAACGAACCGGGCATTTTTGTCAGTCATCCGTGGTGTTCCGCACCTCCGGGATGCTATGTTCAGGGAATTCTGGAACTGCTCTGCCGGAGCGAAAAAGATGCGTTGATCCTTTGCGGCGGATTGGAAAAACTCTGGAAAGATGTGAGTTTCAAACTTCGAGCGCCGGATGATCTTTCTGTTACGCTGAAGATCAAACAGGGAAATATTGAAAATCTGGTTATCTATGCCGGGAAAAATTATATTGGAAAGATCCGGAAAATCCGTATTTCCGATGTTGAACTGACATTGGATGTCAAACCTGATCATGCAGCAAGTTTCCTGCCTGATGAAATAAAAAGATCAAAAGTAATTCTTAAGAAATGATGCTTATTATGAACCGCCATTACTTTGCATATCGGTCATTCAATCCTGAGTTCGAAACGATGAAGCGTTTCGTTGATATCGGCTTGGATACCATCTGCTTCTTTCCGGGGCATTCCAACAACTCGCTCGGCCTGCCTTACTCAAAATATCCGCCGATATGGCATTGGTACGGAAAATACAATTTTGATTCTCTGGATCAGCAGATCAGCGATTTGAAAAGGATCAAAGAAGATATCAAACTTATCTGTATGATCGACTTGAACTGTCCGGAATGGCTTGCACGGCGCATGAGTTTGTACCGGGAAACCGGCGACAGCTTTACCCATCTTTCCGATGCACTCGCCAATGATCATTGGAAACAACCGACAATGGATTTCCTTGCGGCGTTTCTGGAACATACCGAAAAGAATTATGCGGATTCCATCGTTGCGTATGTGATCGCATGCGGTCATACAGACGAATGGTTCGATCACAACAACGATCTCTGCGGCTTGCCCAAAGCTCAGAAATATGTGGAATGGCGTGAGAAAAAAGGTCTGCCGTATGGCGAGCCGCCGTCTGCGCTGCGGATGTGCAAGGCTGCCTACGATGAATTTCTTCTCGATCCGGCAAAAACTTCCGATGTTTTCGATTACCGGAAATTCTGTAATGAACTCACCGGAGATTCCATCTGCGAATTTGCCGCGGAAACAAGAAAGAGAATCCGGAAAGATGTTGAAATCGGTGTTTTCTATGGCTATGTTATTGACCGTAAGGAAGCTGCAGAAAGTACGCATCTCGACTATGATAAAGTCGCGAACTGTCCGGATATTGATTTCATGATTTCTCCGGGGTCTTATGATGACCGTGATATGGGCGGCGGAAGCGGCTGGCAGGGCTGCGCCGGAACAGAAAAAGTTGCAGGTAAAACTCACATGCACGAGTGCGACCAGAGAACTCACACCTATAATCATGTCTTGTCGCCTTATGTCCGCTTTGACGTTCCGGCATGGAAAGATACGGCTGAAGATCTCGCAGGAATCAAGCGGGAATTTGCCCTTGCACTCATCAATCAGTCATCTCTCTGGTGGTTCGATATGTGGGGAGGCTTCTATCAGGAACAGGTGCTTTTCGACAATTTTGCAAAGATGAAACAGATCTATACCGAAAATGTCGAACTTCCCGTTGCTCCGGTGGAAGAAGCAATCATGATCGTTGACCCCGATGCAGGTTATTATATCGCTCACGGCACAAAATGGACCCGCCAAAGTCATTTTGCCTGCGATACAAGAATCAAGATGAACAGAGCCGGATTTCCGTTCGAATGTTACTGCATGAGCGACATTCCGAAAATCCCGAATCTGGACAAAATCAAGTTTGTTGTCATGGCTTGTCCGTGGGAAATCACACCGGAAAAAGAAGCCATGCTGAAAGAATATCTGTTGAAAAATAACCGCGTGATCCTGTGGCTTTATGCACCCGGCTTGAGCGATGGAACATCTTTGGATGAATCCCGCTGCGAAAAATGGATCGGCAAGCCGGTGAGCGAAGCGCAGGGAATCGAATTCCACGCCATGGGCGGCTGGAACTCTGCATTCATCCGCAATCCGCAGGAGCTGACCACCGCAGATATCAAAGTCCTCGCAAAGAAAGCCGGAGTCCATTTCTACTCTGAAGCGGAACTTCCGGTATATGCCAACAGCCGTTTTGCGGCAGTTCACTGCAAGGACAAACAGGAATTGAAATTGTCTCTGCCCGCCGGAATGACATTTGAGAAAGAACTCTATTCCGGAAAAGAATTTGCTCCCGGACAGAATGAGATCGTCTGGCAGACAAATGGACCCGAAACACTTTTGTTTGAATTGAAATAAAAAGAAAATGAAAAAAAGGGACCTGGAGTCCTGTCTTCAGTGTCGCCTATGGCGTCCCTGAATTTTTCGGAAAATTAATTATGGAGTAAAGAAAAATGTTCAACGCATTGTTATTGACGGTTCTGGCGGCTCTGGCCGTCGGGGGATCGCAGCCGGCTGTTTCACGCCCGAATCCGGCCGTCCGGCATACCATTGTGCAGAAAGCCGACGGTTGGCAGGCGGGGTCGAGTTTTGACCATAGCGTTTTTTTCAGGTTTTGACCATGAACAGATGGATGATCCCGGCACAGGTCCCGGACGGAACTTATATCGCGGTCTACCGCTGTGTTTTCACGGCGGATCAGGCGCGGACTCTCGCTTTCCGCTACAGTGCGGACAATCGCGCGCAGCTCTTTCTCGACGGCGAAAGGATCTCCGACGGACCCGAACGCGGTGCGGCGCAATACTGGTATTATCAGAAGGTCAGCCTGCCGGTCGGGCCGGGAAAACATGTGCTGACCGCGAGGGTGATCTGCCTGGAACCGGACATCAAAAAACGCCGGTGCGCTTATGCCCAGATGACGGTCCGGCACGGATTCTGGATCGACGAACCCGCCGGACTGCTGCGGAACTGGGATTGTCAGGTCGCGGAAGGCATCGGTTTCGAGATCCCGTTTCCCGACTGGGGCGCTTTCCCCCGGGTGAAAGTCAGTTCCGCTTTCGAGCCGAAGATCCTCATGGGCGAAGGCGGAGTCTGGAGCCCCGTCCGAGTGTTCGAGGACGATCGCACGCTGCATGAACCCGATCTGCCGCCCATGCGGTATGAAGAAATCATTCCCGAACGGCGGGCGCCCGGTCTGTTCTATTTTCCCGTCTATGTCTGCGCTTGGGGTCAATATCATTTCTCAGGCCATGGCACCGTGCAGATCCGCTGGACGGAAACGCCATATCTGGACGGGGAATTCGATCCGGTGGGACTTCACGGACGCAAAGGAAAACGCGACGGCTCCTGCTTCATCGGCAATTTCGATGTTTTCGAAGTGGACGGCGAACTGGACTGGCATGATTTCTGGTGGAAAGCCGGCCATTATGCGGAGATCCGGGTCTCCGGCGAGGTGCAGTATCAGGCGCGGTTCTTCTGCACCGGCTATCCTTATCCGGATCATCAGCCCCGGACAAAGCTGGAAAAAATGGCATTCGAAACACTGCAGGCATGTTCGTTCGAAACCTATATGGACTGTCCCTATTATGAACAGCTGCTGTATGTGGCCGATTCGAGGCTGGAAGCGCTTTGCGCCTACAAACTGTTCGGCGATCACCGTCTGCCTGCCAAATGTCTGCGGATGCTTTCGCTGTCCCAGCGGGAAGACGGCGCCTTGAACGCGCAGTATCCCTCCTGTTCCGACCAGAAGATCCCCTCTTTCATGGTCATCTGGCTGCTGATGCTGGCCGATTATTATGACCGGCACGGCAATGATCCGCTGGTGATGGAATTGAGGCCGCGCGCGGTCAGATTGATGGAATATCTGGCAGCCAACACCGTTGACGGACTGCTGCAAGTGCCAGGCTGGAATTTCATCGACTGGTGCGCGGATTGGAAAAGCGGCGTTCCGCCGGGCCAAGGGCCGGACAGTGTGCTGAACTGGTTCTATGTGCTGGCGCTCCGGCGGATGGCGGCAATGGAACTTATGCCCGGCCTGGATGAAAAAGCGAAACAACTGACGGCCGAAATAAAATCGGTGTTTTACGATCCGGAACGGAGATTGTATGCCCTGGATCCGGACCGAAAATATTTTTCGGAACATCCTCAGGTGCTGGCCATGCTGGCCGCCGGCGATCTTTCGGTCGTGCCGGGATTGCGAAAGGGAGACCTGACTCCGTGCAGCATTTATTTTTCCTATTATTATCTGCTGGCCTGTTCCGAATTCGGACTGGACGACCTGACCCGAAAACGGCTGGCCCGCTGGGAACGATTGCAGGACGAGGGGCTGACCACCTTCCCGGAGGAATTTGACGATCCCCGTTCGGATTGCCATGCCTGGAGCTCGCATATCCTGTATTTTCTGCAGCAGGAATGATTCACACCATCGGCAGCAGTTGTCTTCACCCGGATCATTGCTTTTTCGGCCAGAGTTTCGGATGGATCCAGAGTTCCGGCAGTTCCGGAATAAGATCCCTGATCTTCCGCTGCAGGGCTTCGTCCAGCGGACCGCCGGAAGCCATCCGGAAATTGTATTCGAGCTGTTCGGGGTTGTCCACGCCGGTCAGCACACCGTCGATTTCCGGGAACGAAAGCAGATAACGCATGTAAAGTTCCGCCGGGCCCATGCCGTTTTCCTCCGCCAGCGCGGCGAGTTTCCGCCGGTATGGGATCACTCCCGCCAGCACGGACGGGATCTTCTCTTCCGGCATCATCAGCAGACCCTGCAGATACACGCTGCGGACAAACAGTTTCTGCGGCTTGTTCCGGGGGAACGGAATGAACCGCCGGTCCAGCACGTTGCCCGGCACCTGGATCATTTCCGCCTCGGAAATCTCCTCCGGCAGAAAACCGTCCACGGAAAATCCGCACAACCGGACTTTGCCCTTTTTCTGCAGTTCCCTGAGCAGCGGCAGTTCCGGTGCGTCCTCTTCCCGGTGGAACAGGATACCGTAAAGCTGATCGGTCCGGAGATTCCGGAGCGAAGCGTCCACGGAGTTTTCGATGAAACGCCGGATTTCTTCCGGAGAAACATTCCGCGGCAGCGGCGGGATCTTGCTGACCACCTGAAAATGATTTTTCAGCGCGCTGTCTTCGGCGAACACGCTGCCGATCACCGTTTCGCTGTCGCCATAGGCAGCGGCGGTGTCCAGGATCCGGATACCGTGATCGGCTGCACAGCGCAGGATCGCACGGACTTTATTCAGGTCCGGCTTTCCTTCGGAATTCGCTATTCCATAGTTCAGGCCGAACTGGACCGTGCCCAGAATCAGTTTGGAAATCATTTGCTCACTCCTCCATGAACCGTTTTACGGATCCGCCGGCGGCGGCCAGCATGTCGTTGGTATGTCCGTAGCCGGGAATGACCTCGAAACGCACCGGACATCCCTGCTCTTTCAGCGCGGCATAAAGCTGTTCGGAATGGGAAATGTCCACGACCTCATCCCGGTCGCCGTGCAGGATCAGGACGGGAATATTCCGGAACCTGTCCGCATACCGCCGCGGCGCGCGTTCCGCCCGTTCCTCCGGCGGGAGCTTGCCCAGCACCTGGGGATATTGTCCCGCCCGGTAAAACTCTTCCAGGTCGGTGATGCCGAAAAATTCCGCCACGCGCCCGGTTTTTTCCGGATGACGCACGGCAAACATCAGCGCGCCGAGTCCGCCCATCGAAAAACCGAGGACGGCAATCCGTTCCGGCACGTTCAGTCCGAGGGAACGGCAATGATCGGCCGCCGCCAGGGTCGCCTCGGTCGCTTCTGCCGCTCCGAAGACGTAGGGAGCGCAGACGGCGCAGACGAATCCGAAGCCGGACGCGATCATACTGCGCCGGAATTCCGAGGCCGGACCGGGATGACTCAGGTTGTTCGTTTTGCCGACGCCGCCCGCGCCGGAAAACACGAAAATCAGCTTCGCTTCCGCCGGATCGGTCCCGGACGGCAGATCCAGCCAGAACGAACCGCGTTCGAACGTGACCTGATATTGGGTTTCCGTCCCGTCGCGTTCGAGCAGTTCCGCCCCGGGAAACAGTCCGTTCGGCGTTTTCATTTGGCGGTGTACCCTCCGTCGGCAGGGATCACGGTCCCGGTGATATACGCGGACGCATCCGAGGCCAGAAACACCAGAAGACCCTTCAGGTCCTCGTCGTTGGCAAGGCGGCCGAGCATGGTGTGGGCGCTGTATTGACGCACAAAAGCTTCCGGCTGATGATTGAAATAGCCGCCCGGCGCGATGCAGTTGACCCGGATGTTCCAGTGTCCCAGCACACTGGCGGCAAAACGCGTGAAATTGCTCATCCCGCCTTTTTCGTAAAAATAAATCGGCGAGGCTTTCTCGAAGTCGAACATTTCCGTTCCGGTGTAATTGGTCGGATCCGGCCCCAGCAGTCCCATGTAGGAACCGATGTTGATGATCGAACCCGAACGCTGTTTCTTCATGATTTCCGCAACCCGTTTCGTCAGCACGAACAGCGAGGATGCGTTGGTATGCAGCGAGCGGTCGAAATAATCCATGTTTTCGGACCAGCTGCCGCAGGCGCAGCGGGAGACCGCGTTGTTCACCAGAATGTCAATCCGTCCCGACCGTTTCACGATCTCATCGACCACCGAAGCGATGCTTTCGTCGGAATCCAGATCGAGCCGAAGCGCGGTCGCGCCGGATTTTTCCGCCTCGGCCTGCAGTTTTTCCAGATTGCGCGAGGCGATATAGACGGTTGCTCCGGCCTCGCACAGCGCGCGGCAGAGCTGCCGGCCGTAAAGGCCCGCGCCGCCGGTCAGCAGCGCCACTTTTCCTTTCAGGGAAAACGACTCCATCACGTTCATATCAGGATCTCCTTTCCGCCTTGTTCCCGGCTTTCGATGCCGCCGATCAGCAGCTTCATCAGTTCCACGGTCTCCTGCCACGGGAACGGCCGTTCCCCGGTCCGCAGGAAATGGATGAAGGCGACAAGCTGATCGCGGAAACTGTTGTAGCTGTCATGGGTGTAGATCACGGCGTTCTGCGAATTGCCCGTAATGATCAGGGGTATGGGTCCGGCCTGATCGTAAATGCCCGTCAGCAGCAGATCGACTCCGGACTTATGCTTGATATGCACGATATTGCGGCGGGCGGAGCCGGTGTTGCGGACGCTGTAAAAACCCGGTCCGACGATCGGATAGACCGCTTCCAGAGTATGGATCCCGTAGGTTTCCCATTTCTTGGGCATCCCATATTGGATGAGCCGCAGTTCGCCCAGTTCGCGGGTCGCGCCGTGATAATACGGACGGATCTCCTTGCAGTAGCGCAGGGAACTGGACGACAGCAGCGGATAACCGGATTCGAAGAGTCCGGTGAAGTATTCCAGATCGGCGCGGTTGTCGCACAGCGGCTTGTCGATGAACAGCGGCAGACCCGCTTGGATGAAAGGTCTGGCGCGTTCGATATGTTCGCTGCCGATGTCCGTGGCGATAATCACCGCGTCGACCTTGCCGATCATTTCCTCCGGCCGGTCGACCACGTTGGGGACCAGCGAGAGGGCCGCAACGTGTTCGGCGTTCCGGCGGTCGTTGCAGTAAATGTACTCCACCTTCGCGCCGGGGATCCCCATCGTGTCATAATCCTCCCGCGCCAGATAGACCGGGATTACGGGAAAGGGACATTCCTTCGGCATCCGTTCGCGGTCGAATTTGTTGAACATGGCGCTCCAGCTGTACGGATGGCCGTTGCCTTCGGTCATGCCGATCATGCCGAGCCGGATGTGGTTCGGATCAGAAATGTGCTGCATGATGTTCAATCCTGTTTTTCACCGGTGAATTCCTGAAACGTCCGGCGGATATCCCGGCATTTCGCACCGAGGGCGCCGACGTCCGAGCCGCCGTTGACCAGATCGTAACCTTCTTCGAAACATGCGGTCAGGGAGGGCACCGACACCGTGCCGGCGAATTTGCCGTATTTGTGCGCTGTCTTCACAACCAGCTGACGCACCCGGGTGATCTCCGGGTTGGCGAAATTGCACGGATCGCCAATCGCGTGGCTGAAATCGCCCGGACCGAAAAATATCATGTCGATACCCGGCACCTGGCAGATCTTGTCCAGCTGGCTCAGCGGTTCGGGATCCTCGATCTGCACGATCACCAGACGGTTTTCATTGCAGAATTTCATATATTCGCAGCCGTCGATCAGACAATACAGACCGTCGGCATTGCCGCCGTCCAGCGGACGCAGTCCCACGGGCGCGAAACGGACCGTGTGCGCGATGTATTCGGCCTCTTCCAGGCTCATCAGATGCGGGATCATGATCCCGGCGGCATCGGCTTCCAGCGGCCGGATGTAATCGCTGTACGAGCCCTTCGCGACGCGGACGATGGTATCCAGGTCATGCGCCTTGCCGGCCAGGATCATGTTTTCCATGGTGCTGTGGTCGGTGGGGACATGTTCCTGGCAGATCCAGAGGGCGTCGAACCCGGTGAGTCCGGCGATCTCCGCGACCCGCGGACAAGAGAGGTTGGATTTGAAGCAGAGGGCCTTTTTCCCGGCCCGGATTTTTTCCAGCACGCGGCTTTTTCTCGGTGTGATCATTTTTTCTTCCTTCATTTTAAAATATTAAAATGCTGCAGTCAATTGCATATTATTGCTTTTTTAGGTTGTACTGCAAAAATCATTTGCGGCGAAGCCAAAAAAACACTTTGCGTTATTGAAAAACACATCTTCAACATCGTCATGTGTCAGACCTGCCATATCTGCTGCCTGTTTGATACTCCTCAAAGATTCATAACAGACAAAAGTTGCATCTTTGCGGCAATGTGGAACGTCCATGCCTTTAAAATACTGCCAGCCTTTTCCCCAGGTGATATATTTGGCGTGAACTCCTCCGGCATCGACATTATCCGTACCGAACATAATACGGGATAAATCTTCATGTCTGAACAGGAGATAGTGACTTCTGACATCACAGACTGCGGAGAGGTCATAATATAAATGCGGCAAATCTTTGAGTTTAAAGATATTGTTCTCCAGCGTATATGAGTTGAATGCCCTGGCACAATGAGCCAAGATCCAGCGGACATTTTCATATTTGGAGGTAAAGTATTCCAAATCTGCAAGATTTTCCGGATCGCCAATTCCATCTACCCGTGACATATGCAAAGTGATGCAAAGTTGATTTTCATCGGCGACTTCAATCAGGCATTCAGGCAAATAATCCCTGATGCGGCAGTTTACGGGATCTTCAGCAAAAAGGCGATAAGGTTTCAACCCTGAAAAATGATATTTTCTGATAATGTCGTCAAGATATTCAGCCGTCATTTGCGGAGTGACAATAGTGCTGCCAAGCCGGCAGGGCGATTTAGCAATTTCATCCGCCATGAATTTATGATATCCGTCAATATCCAGTCCGGGAGTCGGTGTTCCCAGTATGAAATAACCGAGTTCACGACCAGGGAATATTTCTTTGGAAAACGCGTCCAGCCTGGAAAAATCAGTATTCATCCATGTCGTGTCTGACGGGCAAAAAATGTTGTCCCACAAGTGGACATGCGCATCAAAGACTTTGGCCGGCACAAACTCCTCAAGCTCTTCATACCATATTTCACGGTCGAAATCATTTACAGATTCATATTCAGGTATCATTTTTTCATTATCCCAGCTTAATTTATGCGGGCGAAGCCTGTGCTTGCAGGTTTCCCGATCAGATTTTCCGCGACTTTATTTTCCGCAATAAGTCCGGCCAGCATGCCGAAAACTTCATCACAAGCCGCCAGATACTTATCAATATCTTCATGGCTGTGTGCGTACATCGCATAAAAAGCGTTACTGGCAAGGAATCCGCGTTTAAGCATTTCCTGAACGAAAAATGCTTTATTCACGTTGTTGTCATTTTCAAAAGAGAAATGCAGAAGCGGCACGATTCCGCCGACATGCATTCGAAGACCGTGTTCAGCGGCCAGTTCCTCCCAGCCGTTTTTTACCCGTTCTGCAATCTCGATCATATGCCTGGATGCATCACAACGGATAAACTTCTCGATCATAGCCAAAGCCGCAGCCGGACCGATGCGTTCCGTCCAGTTGGTGGAAGTTATAAAGGCGTCCTGCGCCGCACTCATCACTTTCCCTTTGCCGATAATGGCGGAAATCGGATAACCGTTGCCGAGAGATTTGGCAAAAACGGCGATATCCGGCTGCCAGCCGAGCACGAGATGAGCGCCGCCGCTGCAGATACGGAATGCCGCAGTTATTTCATCAACTACAAGGGGAATATCATTCTTTTTGGCAGTTTGGTGGATAATATCCATGAAATCCTGATTTACAGTATAATTGCGCTGTGGTTCAAGCACGATTGCAGCAATGTCATCACCGGCTTCATTGACGGCTTCTTCAAAAGATTTGATATTATTGAAAAGAAACGGCAGAGCAGTACCGGCCAGACCTTTGGGCAATCCGTTTGGGGAAAGACCCGCGATCCACAGCTGATCGAGAGCTCCTTCCCGGGCAAGATTGGCCGCCAGATACCAGTCCGTCCAGCCGTGATACCCGCAGAAAAGAACAGTGTCTTTTCCGGTATAAGTTCTGGCAATACGGACGGCAATAGACATCGCTTCACCGCCGGACCGTGCGAAACGTGCCATCTCCGCCCATGGGTGAAGCTCGATAAGTTTCTCCGCCAATGCCACTTCTTCGGGGGGATTGAGGGTGGAAGCGCTGCCCTCATCAATGACTTGTTTGACTTTTGCATTCACATCATCATCAGCGTAACCGAGGACAGTTGCCCCGATCCCGCCGATACTGCAGTCGATATATTCATTATCGTCCAAGTCAATTACGCGGGAACCTTTCGCCTTTTTGAAATAGGCCGGCCAAACACCGCGGCTGAACATGTCGGGCCGTTTGGAAAGCAGCTGGGTCATGCCAGGTATGATTTTTGCGGCTTTTTCCTGTAAGGCCAAAGATTTTTCAATGTTCCACTCTTTCATGATAGTTACCTTTCGATTTATGTAAAAGACAAAAGGGAGATAATTTCCGCATTTTGAATTACGGCAGGATTATTTGATTGTCTCCAAGTTCAGGCAAGTTTAGAGGTTCCGGCTCCGCAACGAACTGCAAACTGTAAAGATCGCAGTCTCGTGCCTCAATGACCATTGAAACAGGTTTGCCGGCCAAAGCAGAAACATCACAGCCATGCTTCCAAAAGGCAGTCAGATCCAATGCATCACCAGTTGACGGCAGCGCATCATCCAACGAATAACCTGGAATCGGTTTGCCTTTTTCATCCAGAAACCCGACTTTGAATCGGCCGAATGCTCCTCCTGCAAGGTTCAATGTCAGCCGATGTCCTTCAAAAACAAAAGGCTTGGTTTCCATTCTGCCCCAGGCTGCGGGGAATTTGATCGACGCAAAGCCATCCATCCTTATCGCACAACGGCGCAAGCGGCAGCACCCTTCAATCCCATATGCTTCGACAAAATAAAAAGATAATTCGTCAGGAGCGCCATAACCGATATCAGACGCCGTCGGTATCATGCCGCTGGCAAAATACATATCTCCATATGTCCATGATGACCTTTGAGTTTGCGGACCGGGCCGCAGGAAAGCTTCCCCGAATCCTTTGAAATTCAGGCCGTTGCGGCTGGTGATAAGCACCGTTTCCGTCAAAGCCGTGCCTGCCCGCAAAGAATAGTTCGCACGGAAGGTGCGCAGGTCAAGGTCAGGCAGATTCAAAAAAGTGTTATCCCATTTCTCCGAATCATAATATCTGGCGGGGAACCCCAGCATAATATGAGGTGCACGGAAATATGGAGCAATATTATTGGTATAAAGCTGCTGCCCGTCTTTGAAAAGCTGGTGGAATTTACGATCATATTTCAAGATCTGACAATCGTGAAATTCAACAAAATCTCTGGTGCGGCAAGTAACGATATTGCGGCGTTTGCTACCGTATATCATGCCGAAGTGACGCATATACAGCCGATATTCCCCGATGCTGTGGTCGAAAAAAGCCTGATGCGCAGTATCATAAAACACCCTTTTATCCAAAGCAAAACGCTCCTTGCTTTTGCGGGTAAAATTGAACCCGTCAGGTGAAACAAACAAATACAGGCCATTGTATTTTTTGGGATGGAGTTTGTCCCGGCAATTGGATTCGTCTGCGACAAGCATTTTAAAACGTTCTTCCGGCAGACAGGCAGGATTGGTATCCTTGAAAACAGTACTGACGGCCGGACAGATATTCACTTCCGGACTCGGAGGTATATCATCCGTCATGGCATTATTCAATACTGCATTCGGAGCTTCCGGCAGTAAATTCACTTTGCAGCGTGAAAAATTTTTCCCGTCACGGGTTTCCGCAACGCACAGAAAATATTTGCTGACAGATCCGGATACGGAAGTCGGCTGTCTGCCGCCTGCACGATAATAAATCAGATAACGGTCATCATCATGGACAATGGAGACATAATTAGTGCAATTGGAATTTTCCTTTCCTTCATCAAAGCTCATGACCACATCGCGAAATTCGGGATGATGCAGGACACGTTTGGCGCCTTTGCTCAAAGATGATATCAGGAAATCATCCAGAAACAATTCCCGTCTGCCGCGGATGGCTATGACTTCTTTTTTTCCACTCATCATTCTTGTTCCCTTATTGCAAACAGAAGCTGTAAATATCACATTCTTTGAATTCAAAACAAAGACGGAATACGTCACCATCTTTCAGCGGCAAAGCTTTTTGGCCATTCCATGACGGTGTCATAACTGTTTCATCACCGAAAAACATATCACTGTCATATATCGAAAATCCCGGCAGAAATTTTTCATCTGCATCCATAATGCCTGCTTTCAAAAAACCACCAGCGGAGGTGGCTGCATTGCATTCCAAAGTCCCGCTGCGGTAACGCATGGGGCGTGATATCCATTTACCGCCTTTGTATCCTGCACGAAGCGAAGAAAAACCGTCCAGCCGCAAGGCATAACGGGTTCCCGACTTATGCAGAAAAGACAATTCATCTTCCGCTGTCTGCCAGCAATTATAGGCCAAATAATTTGAGCGGTTCTGCCAATGGCTTTTATCTCTGCCCGGCAAAATCCAGGCTCCGGGGAAAGGTCTGCAGATATTTATTCCGTCACGGGTATGGCACAAAGCAATATCAGTTGCACCGCCGCGGTTTTCAAAAAATCTCGTCGGAGTCCCGATAAAGATATGCGGTGCCCGATAATACGGGGCAAAAAGCGAAACATAAAGATGTTCATCCGCGAGATTGATGTCTAATTTCACAGGTTCGCTCCAGCGGATAAAATCAGGTGACGAACTCATGGCAATGGAACGCAGTCCGTTTTGCATTCCGTTTTTCTCCCCGATATAATGGCGGAAATAAACGAAATATCGTTGTTGACTTTCTGACCAGAAGCAGACATTCTGCGAATCCAGGGTTTTATGACTCGGCGGCAGGGAGCTGAAAAGTCCGGGGAGATCATATTTATTCCAATGAATGCCATCAGCGGAATGAAAGCGATGCAACCCGCCGCCGGTACAAAGCCCGGCAACGGCTTTGTAGCGTTCGTCATGCGGGCACTTCGGATTCCTGTCGATAAAAGGGACAAAGTTATGAGTTTCGACAGTTCCGAAAATGATGGCATTGGGAGCCGCCTGCGGAAAAATATTGAGCGCCGGCTTTTTCCAGTTGAGCCCGTCGGAGCTTTCCAGCAATCCGGTAAATTCCCCGGGATTGCCGTCATTGCCGGGCCCGTCATACCCTTCGACTATACCGCGGTAGTAAATGCGGAAGATATCGTCCATTTTCAAGATCGTGACATAATACAGCCCGCGCAGTTCCGGAATACATTCTTTTGCTGTCGGGGCATGACAGCAAAAGGCAACGTCACCATCTGTGGATGAAGTAAGAAAATCATCGATCATCAGTTCACGACGGTTTCCAAGATCATAAATACTGTCCATGAACAACCCTATTTCTCACTTCACGGTTATTTTACGTTCACAATGAATATCTGATGCAGCATCATCAAAAGTAATTTTCCATTCACCCTCGGGAGCATTGAAGGCAAACGGCAAGGTGAATGTCCATTTCGGATCTGCGGTGCGCATTTGGCGAGCACTGAGTTCTTCCATTCCATTGGGACGGTAAACGCGCATGAGCACGAACCGTTTACCGCCTCTGATGACGCTGACAGGGATTTCCAGGACTTTGCCGCGTTCGATTCTGGAAGGAGTTTCGGCGAAGCTGATCTGCGGTTTTTCCCGGGTCACCGAAAGAACCGTCGCTTCCCCGGGAATAAATGCCGCTTTGATCGTATCACCGTATCCGAGATATTTTTTGTGTCGGACATCATAAACATGACCTTTTTCGGCCAGTTTAACGGGTGCGGTGAACTGCTCCCTGGCGGCTTCCGCATTGGTAAGGGTGTGCCAATTCGGAAGGACGGGAACAGGCATCATGGCAACGGTCAGAGTATTTTTATCCTTAAAGAAGCTGTGCATGACCGGCAAGGCTGTATCCGCTTTGGCGACCGGAATCACTTTCACCAGTTCATTGATGAGCTTGGCAAAACCGTCTCCTTTGTTACGAAACTCCTGATATCTCGGAGCAAAATTAAGCATGATCGCCTTGCCTTTGCCGAATTTGTTTTCAATGACCAGATCGACTTTGCGGTTTCCGGCCAGGGCGGTATATTTTGCTTTGCCGGTGGTTGGGCGGACACCGGACATGACATCGGTGATATTGACAGATTTTAAATTGTGCGAAGTGGCACGGCGTATTCTTGGAATACCGGGTTTGATACCGAACATATCATCAAATGCGGATTTGGAGCGGTAATTGCCGTTTTCGTTGAACAAGCCGCATTCATAATCTGCAATAACCGTTCCGCCATTTTTGCAGAAAGCTCTGACCGCTTTGACTTCCTTATCGCTCATTGCAGAAGTCTCCGGCAGAATGAGCAGCTGCAAGCCATCCAATGCTCCTCCTTCCAATTCCTGCGGAGAGATAAATCGGTAGGCGATACCCGAATCTTCCAGGGCTTGAGCAAAAGAAAGTTCCTTGTGGTAGTAGTCCACTTTTTCAGTTTTGAGATAATTGGCGATCAGAGAGTTCTGGGAATGCAAGATTGCCGCCTGACCGACAAATTTCGGCGTATGATAGAAAATCTCGCCGACTGTGTTGCGCAATTCCCACATAAAATCAGAATAATATTTCCTGATGTATGAGATACGCAAATCGGGAAGAATAAACGTCGGATCATACCAGTTATTGATACCGCGGCATCCTGCAAGCAGGCTTTCCCAGATACCGAAACGGATATCCCCCGCAGGCGAAGAATAACCGAAATACTGCATGACCAGACGTTCATCCCGGCGGAATGAAGCAGGAATACGCGGAGTCTTGTAATAACTTCCGCAGTCAAAAATGCTCATCGCCCAGAAGTTGAGATTGCCGCCATAGATACCAGGAACGGCTGAAACTCCGGTCGGGCCGCAGAGTCCTTTGGGATGGATTTTCCGGACGGCCTGTCTGGTGGCTTCCAACTTGCCGATGAAAACCTGATCCATAAATGCACGGAAATCATAGAATGAGGCCGGACTTGCCTGAGTTATTGCTTCCGTATAGGTCTGTGGCAGAACATCATCCCATTTGGCAAATGAAGTTTTCCATTCCGCATTGAGTTTTTCCAGCGTTCCGTATTTTTTCTGCATGACTTTGCGGAACTCAGCCATGCAATATTGACAGAAACAAAAATCGGCCGCCTGCCCCAATGCCGTCAGACTCATTTCATCGCCCAGCTGGAACAGCGTACGGGTCGTATAGGGTGTCACTGCATAAAATGCTGAATACATCGGACGGTTCTTGATCTTGGGATCAGAGGGGCAGTATTTGCGGGTAAGATATTTTTTGTCATGGGTTTTATGATAGCGCGGGTCATACAATACCGCCAGCGGAAGACGGAAGTCTCCGTTTTCGTGACGGTTGGTCCCGCTTTCCAGATTCGCAAAACGGTGCAGCAGCGGAGTCGCACAGCTGTAACTGGAACCATAAAGGAAATTAAAACCGAATTGGCGGGAGATCTCATCCCGGTAAATATAGGAATATTCAGGGAAAAGGTCATCTCCAGTCCATACCATCACGGGGAAATTGCGGAATGTATCGAATTGCTCCGGCAGATAGAATTCTTTTTTCAAGGTGGCAACTTTTTTGCTGTCGACCCATGCGGAGGCGATGACTTCATGGCGGTTGCCTTGCGCCAGTGATTGATCCCAGGCAAATTTATCGCCGTCCGCAGAATAGAGCAGTCTTCCTTCATTATCGACAATATCGACTTTGATCTTCGTATGGGGAGCATTATTCCATTTGACCGTGCCGGAGACAGTCTCGTTTTTCCTGAAACTGTTTTTCATGTCAATAGAATTTATCACTTGGATTTTATGGTTGAAAGAAGCAAATCCGAAACTGCCCGATTCAGTACGGACATGCAGATAATTTTTCCCTGCCTGAAGCGGAAGAGCTATGCGATTTTCACCGACTTTGAGTCTGACCGGATGTTTGACGATCGATTTCGAATAACGGTCAAAAAGCTCTATTTCCGCATTTTGGGCGGCCGCAGAAGTGATTATTCCTTCTTTCCCATTAAGTTTTACCGCAGTTATGGATTCATCCATTCCTGCCGCCTGACGGATCAAACGGGCAATAATGGCAAATTGATATTCCTGAAACCGGTGGTCACAATACAATTGCGCAAGGTGCGGGTTGCGCCATTTCGGCAATGGCGCCAGAAATGCTTTTGCATCAGCATAATCAATGGTTATGATCTTGCCTTTCCCATAGTCGGCTCCGGCAAATTTTGCCTGCGGGAACCAAGGTGCGGCATTGCCATCGAGCGCCGGGGTCAATTTGAAAGGAACCAGTTTTACTGGCGCTCTGAATCCTGTCTGGTTGAAACAGACCAGCCCGGCTCCGTTTTTTACCTGTTCAAAAACCGCTTTGCGGACATCCGCCGGATAATCGGTCCATTTTCTGGCCCGGAACAGCTCGGAACCGACGACAATAAATTTATACCGGTTTTTTTTGAGGAGCGGCAGCAATCGGTTTGCCCCCGACGGGTTGTCGCCTGGATCAAAATGGGTTGCCGTTTTCCAGCTCATATTATAACTGGAGGGGAACAAAGTGGGGGCATCGTATTCCATCGGCATGCGCTGGGCGGTTTCGATCACATCTCGGATACCGTCAACCGGCACCAGGAAAAGCCCTTTGCCAGGAAGTTTTTGATTGCTCCATTTCCAATGGGGAGTGACAAAACTGTCAGAAACTTTCAGATCCCATTCTTCTTGGGAAAGATTCTGGTTACCGTTGCGTTTATCCATGGCGGCAAAGCGGTATTGACCGTTTGAAGCTCCTCTTAACAAATCATACAGCACTTTGCCGTCAGTTCCGCGGACGACGAATTGAGCAGGAACGTCAGAAGGAACGGATTTGAAAGATACTTTCCGTGTCTTCCCGGCTTTAACGATGACAGGATATTTTTCAATTGTTTTGCCTTTGACAACAGCCTCTGCAGTACCTTCGATATCGCGGAAAGCGTAAAGGTTAACGGCTGATTTGCCGTTTTCATTGTTGATCTCTCCGCAGCCGTGATCACCCGCTCCGTCAATGGTATCGAGCGAAGACATGACGGCAATGGTAAAATTCCATGTGCGGCTCTGGCCCGGAGGAACTATTTCTGTATAAGTACGCAGTTCCAAAGTATCCATCGGCAAAGTTGCCCTGCAATACCATGAATAAACCATATCTATTTTCGGATATTCAGCAACGATCACTGCTCCCGTCTGTTTGCCTATGACATTCATGGCACACCAGTTGCGGGACAAATCGGTATCATATCTGTAATTGTAAGTATTTTTTTCGAAGCTGGGTACCATTTTTTTGATACCGTTATACATTGGAACTATATATTCGGTTGGCATTTTGGCACCGCCGAAAAAGTTATGCATCCAGTATCCCAATGCCATATCAGCCATGCTTTCCTGCTGATTGGTTATGGTCACTGACACCTTCAGTGCGGTGCTGTTTGATTCTAGAACGACAGTTCGCGAGATCCGAATAAATTCCCGTTCATTGATAGCCGGCGCAGCAAAAACTATCGATGCCCGCCGGGGTGTATTTTCACTGATCGTTATCCTGTAAACACTGTCAGGAAAAGGCTGTACTCCGTTCGGAACCAGCTGGTCACGCAATGCACCGTCTTTATAGGTAAGATCGATGTTGATGCGTTTGTCCTTAAATGAAATGAGTCTGCCGCCCACGGAACTGAATTCCGCGCGGATATATTCATTTTCCAAAACCGCAATGTCTTTATTCGGATTATCGCCCGGCTTATATACGGCCGTGACTTGTGCCTGGGCCAGCAGAGACAGGAGACAGCAGATCAATGCTGAAAATCTTTTCATTTCTGGTCTCCGTCAATGATCTCCACTTTGAGGTCATCCAGATAAATCTCGCAGTTGGCAGGAAAATACATGCATAATCTGCCGCGCAGATCCGAATATGTGACATCTTTGACTTTCTGGGGACGGATTGGAATATAAAAGGTGTATTCCTTCCATTCTTCAACATTGTCCAGTTTAGGAGAAACATTCAACAAAGTACGGATAAATATTTCAGGCTTGCCATCAGCACTGCCGAAACAGAAAAAACCCATATAAATCTGACCGGTACCTTTTGCCCAGAAATTAAATTTCAGCTTTTTGCCGACGGGAAAATTCATCCGGTCAAGACGCTGGAAATAAACCCGCCCGTCCTGCTGGGTTTCAACGATCAGACCAAAGTTGCCGGAGCGGAAAGTTCCCGGTTTTTTTGAAATCAGGTAATTGTAATTTCTGGACAGTTTGGTTTGAACCATCCAGCCGGCAGGAGAAATTTTACCGCCAAGTTCCGGCTTGATCTGTTCAAAACCGCCATTGATATTTACGATTTCTGCATTGACAGCAAATGCAGTTGACAGGACCGATATTATAATAAATTTTTTCATGAGCAAATCACCTCATCATTCACGATTATTATTTGGGACAGAGAACGTATTATGTCACATCATTGTCCGGTTATAGTCATACCCCCATTTCTTATGCAGGAAAATGTCTTTGCTGGTGATAAGGATGGGTTCGGCATGCCCGTCGCCGAAACAGACATTGCGCTTTCCGATGCCGTGGATATTCTGGACTCAGCGCCCTGATGCTTCATTAAAAACCGCCATCACTACATTTTCGGCCCCGGAATACATGTACATACTGGGATGATAGTGATCGAGGTTAAGAATATAAATCGCAGGACGATATAGCGTAGACGGCTTGCGGGCGCCCGTAATCGTTACGCCTTTAGTCGCATAAGTGCCGATACGCAACCCGTCTGTGTAAGCTGTTCCAAAGGAATTGAATCCGTAACTCATGACCCCTTTCGCAGTGTTGGAACGCTCCATCTTGTCGTCAGGACAACGCATTGCGTTTTGACTGTGCCTGTTGAAATCCGCTTCATTTGTACTTAATTTCATATACGGTGCAATCAACTTGGCAACTCCATATTCCCCCATATAGAAACCTTGATTATCGTCAAAATACATATACTGAGCCAACCCGATTTGTTTCAGGTTGTTGAGGCATTTGGAAATCCTTGCCTGGGCTCTGGCTTTGTTCAATGCCGGCAGCAGCATCCCTGCCAGAATTGCAATGATCGCGATCACCACCAGGAGCTCTATCAGCGTGAAAATGCATGCCCTTTTACGCGGAAATGATGAGTGATGCGGAACGGAAGATGAAAAAATATTCATGTCCTGTTTCCTTTCATTGTTTTGAATATTTGGAAGAAGCTATTAAGAAGTATAGCCGAAATCGACCGGATTGCAAGCTGTCTGCCATATAAAAAATAGAATACGGTATATAAAAATCGAAACTGCCGGCAGACTGAAAATCCCTGTTTTTATAAAATGGCATTGAAAAATCGCCATCGTGATGATATAGTTATGAAAACAGACCGGCAAGCTGAAAAAGGAATCCGTATGCAGCTCAAATCACTGACCGATATCGTGAAATATCTGGAGACCATTCAGAGCTCCAGCTATGAACTGACTTTTGACAGCGAGCCCGACCGGACCGATCCGCCGGATTTGTCGAATCGGTGAGGCAGTGCCTATTCCAGCGTACTGAGTGCAGACAGCACGGGAAATGTATCGGCCGGATTGGAAACCGCCGTCATTTCCACCCAAACGACCTCGTCGTCCGGACGCGGATTCCGCCATTCCAGTCCGCCAATGGCTCCGGCAGGGAACCCCGACAGGGAATCGACCCGGACCGCGGCGGGCGCATCCAGCAGCGGGAATTTGGAACGGTCTCCGTAAAATGACTTGAAATCGTCGATATTCAAGCCGAAATGAAGGTCGATCACTTCCTCTGCTCCAGAGACATGACAAATCCGGTAACAGCCGATACGGCTGCACCATTCCAGCGGATCGGGTTCGTCCACAGTTTGATACGGCATGTTTTTGCGGAGTCCGGATTTCGAGGCGAAATGGAAGAACAGCAGGCCTTTAACTTTTCTGGCGAGGGGGATCCGGATTTTTTCCGGAAAGGTTTCCGAATCGAACGAAATGGCTTCCGAAAATATCGAACGGGCGGCGTTCTTCCCCTGCCGGATCGACAGGGAAGGACGGGCTGCCAGGACGCATTTCTTATTCCCGTACTGCCAGGGATCTGGCACGACCCAGTTCACATTCCGCCATTTCCGGAAACCGGGTTTCAGGGAATCGACTGCCCATTCCATGACATCGCTTTTCACCAGGGAACCTACATTCAGGACCGAAGAAAGATCGACCGGCGATGAGATCGTTCCCCGGCAGCAGGACGGACTCGGTGTTTCCTCCAGACTTCCGGCGATTTGGGGCAGCAGTTCCGAGACCATGACATCGGCATCCTCCAGCCGGAGTTTGTGTCCGCGCCAAAGGTAATTTGCCCCGTAAAGCATCTGCCAGACAGTGCCGTCCACGGCAAACCGGTTCCGGTTCATGCCCACCCAGGAAGAGATCTCGGCCCCGAGCATATTTGGATCGGCCATGTTTTTTTCCCATTCGGCATCTGTCATCTGGGCATTGAAATTCCCCAGGATCATCTGGAATCCCCGCGCAGAAAGGCGGTCGAGGAAATCACCGAACTGCCAGCCCCAATGCAGGAGAAGGATATCGTTTGGAATCGAATCGATGCAAGTCCACGTGGATGTGCCGTCGCCGATCGGCAGCAGACCATCCGCCCACATGGCAGTGCGGATATTCCGGTCCGCCAGCTGACGATGGATCGCGCAGACGTCTTCTGCGAACAGATCAGGAGCCCGGTTCCGGCATTTCGGACAGAGTGCGGGCGCACGCCATTCATCATGGCCGATATGGATCATACCAGGACGGATGGCCTCAATATATTCGTCCATCACATCAAACAGGATCTCCCTTGAAAGCGGATTGGACGAACAGTAGGCGTCCGGCCACAAAGCCTCCGGCAGTTCGGCAATTTCCCGATGGCCGGCAATCAGGTAATACGCATGGGTCAGCGAGGGAATCTCCGGGATGACTTCAAGCCCGCAGGACCGGGTCCATTCGGCCAGGGACCGGACTTCATCCTTTTCCAGAAAAGCCCCTCCGGCCAGCTCGGCATGGGCAGAATCCTGAAACCGCCCGTCCGGACCTCCCGGGCGGGCATGATGCTCGAATACCCAGCGGGCGAATTTTTCCCATCCCCGGTTGATTTCCGGATGCCGGTCGAAATGCATGCCGCCGCCGACTTCGATGAATACCGTATTGAAATGCAGAGGCGCCAGGAAACGGCTGACAAAACGCCGGAAAAAAGGGATATCTTCCCGGGACGGCAGGTAGAGATGGACCCCGCGGACAGGGACAGCGGGCGCGTCCTGTATGGAGAAAGCCGGAACCTTTCCGGCATAAGCTTCGGTGCGAAAGATCTCCAGCAGCGTATTCACCCCGTGGAGCAGTCCGTTCCGCGATGCGGAAACGATCCGGATCCCATCGGGTCCGGCCGTCAGGGAAAAAGCCTCATCACGCAGAAAACGGCTGCTGATCTGATCCGGGACAAACTGGGGGTCCAGATGCAAGGAACAGGACATCTTTCCCCTTGCGGCGGATTCGCTGCAGAGCGGTTTCAGTTCCTCTTGGCAGAACCGGCCGATCAGCGTTGAGACCATTGACTCAAAACCGGAACCGGCGGAGCCGTGAAACAACGGCAGGATCAGAGGACGGATCTCCAGTTCACCTTCTCCCCGCAGGAAAAAAGCCGGTTCAGGATAGATTTTCATAAGACCTCCATCAAATTTCGTTCCATGGCCGCATCAGGCTCTTTTTTCGAATCTCCGGCTGCAGATATCTGCTTCTTTCATCTTGCCTGTAAACAGATTGCTCCCGTCAGGGTTTTCCGATCTCTTCCAGCCGGACAGTATCGAAATACACTTTTCCGGTCACGTCGAAAACTCCGATAGTCATGGAGCATTTGGCCGGGTTCAGTTTTTTTCCCGTGGTAAAGATTTTGACGATCTTGGTCCGTCCGGATGAACCGTCGACCGGAATATCCGGAATCATGATCTGTTTGCCGAAATAAATCGTGGCATAAGCGCCCCCGCGTCCGGCTTTGATCCTTTTCAGGCCATCCGGCCGGATGAAGAAACTGAACCGGTACTGTGTATCGGGTTTCATGCCGACGATCTGCTGGGCACAGTAGAACCGTCCGCCCGAGAGGAAGCTTCCTCTGAGGGCCGGCAAATTGGCTTGTCCGAGATTGTCATCAAGTGCGAAAATACCCGCTTTCGAGGCATTCCAGAAAGGGATTCGGCCGTTTTTCTGCGGCAGACGGAAATCACCGTTCCGGATCAGATTGCGGTCCGAAAACCGGAGAATCCCGAAATTCTCGAATTCCTGGAAACTCTTCTTCAGATACGGGCTCCAAGAAAACAGCGACGGATTGCCGATTACCGGAACTTCCACATATCCGAAATTCGCTTTCCATTCCGGCCGCAGTCCGCCTGTTTCGGAAAACGGGATGGCGAATTCCGCGATCCAGCCGTGCCGGCCGGCAGAACACCTGATCCGAGCACGGCTTTTCTGTTCGGACGGAGAACTCAGCTGAAGATTGTCGATGGAATAAATCATGGTGCGGACTTCCCCCGCCGGATTGCAGGCATACTGATACATTTTCCCGTTCCCCGGCAAAATCAGGGTTTCCGCCTCGCTTTCGAACCAGAACTTTTTTCCTTTTCCGGCAGAATATTTCAGCCGGTCCGCCGGGACGGCCGGGAACGTGAACGCCGCGTAGAAATGATCCTTGTCACGAATCATTTTCAAGGTCCCGGCCGAAGGAACGCCGTTGGCCGATCCGCCGCTGATGTGCCGAAACGGGACCGTTATCGCTTTTTTCCATGCCGGATCATCGATTTTTCCGTCAATGATGATTTTTTCGCCGCCATTCAATTCGGGGACCGTTTCCGACCAGTCGGAGACCAGATGCCGTTCCGCGGCCCATTTTTCCCGGGCTGCCAGCATGGGGCCGAAGAGTTCCCTGCGCATGAACCGGACCCGTTCCAGCGCTTCTTTCTGGCCGGAGGTCAGCTTTTCTGCCTGATCAAGCAGCCGTGTGATCCGGGTCATGACAGCTTCGTCATAAATCCGGGTCCAGCGCTCGATCTCATTGGGATAGTCGCCTTTGTCCGTATTTTGGGCACAGGCGCGTTCATAGAGCTTCAGCCAGCAGCGTTCCAGCTGATCATAAGCCTGCCGCATGGCATCGGCCCCGGAACCGAACATCCGGTCAAAGTGTTCCTTCAGGATGGCTTCCGGTTCGAGCGAATTGTTCCAGGCAATTTTGCTGAACATGTAGAAATTCAAATATTGGAAAAGATAATGGTCGGTTTCACCTTCCAGAAATGCGCCGTGGATATACGGTGCCAGCTGCTTGTAGTATTTCCCGACCGCGGACGGGGTCATCATCGGCAGATCGGCAAACTGACGGTACGGATCACCCGGATAAGTCCACAGGCAGCCAATCCGGGTCCCCAGTTTCTCCGTCCAGAGACGGATGAGTTCCAGGTCGCTTTCCATCCGTTTCGTTCCGATTGACCAGGGTCCAACCGCTGCCAGAGTAAGCCAGATATTGTCCGGAAGATTGAAAGACGGCATCCGGCGGTAGGGATTGTAGGCCATCATGCTGACCCGGCCGGGGATCTTTTCCTTTTTCAGGCGTTCCGCCAGCGCTTTGGTGAATCCCCAGACATGATCGTTGACTGCCTGCGGCCCGTTTTTGAAAACGGCCTGGCAGCGCGGACAGCGGCAGAGGTAGAAACTGTCATTCGGCATGGCATCGAAATATCCGGGGACGAAGGAACCAGGCCAGCGGACACCACCGTTCTTTTTCCCCAAGTCGATCCCCGCTTCGGCGGCACTTTTCCCGGTAAGAAATGCTTTGGCATCGCGATAGACCTGTTCTTGCAGTCCCGGTTCGGAAAGACAAAGCTGTCCGAATTCCCCGGCATGGTTGCCTATATCCCAGCCCAGCCGCGGACAGGTATAGCGTTCGCCTTTATCCGTCAGTGCAAAATATTCCGGGCGGGTCTTGGCAAACCGCGTCACATAGCCCAGTTGCGCCAAACCATGGGCGGCCATGGCGGCATAACTGCTGCCGCGCAGACGATACCGGTTCATGCCATCTTTCCGGATGACCGCACGGCGTTCTTCCGGCGTCCCTTCATACCACATGGGTACCGTGGGCCGACCGGTGATCGGACGAACGCCGGACAGGTATTTACGGACGGTGAAATCAGGCGCTTCGACAATTTCCATTGCGGGAATCCGGAGTGTCGGACGGAAAGGAACAACAGTGCCGGTTTTCCCCGGGAAATAGAACCGGACTCCTGCAAACCGTTCCAAAAAATCATAAGCTGCGTAAAGCGTGCCTCTCTCCCATTTGCACCAGCCGCCTGCCTCCCGGACCGGGTCGCCCCGGGGATCATCCCGTCCGGCGAGATAGATCCGGCTGCCTTTGGAGCGGATCACATACCCGTCGAGGGGAACCTGGTCCAGATTCCATCCTGCCTTCCGGTAAAAACCTTCTCCCAGCATGATACAGACTTTTCCGGATTCCGGCTGAGTGGTCACGGGAATGTCCGCGCCGACTGCCTGTTTCAGCAGCATCTGCAGTTCCTGAGCTGTGAAACGCAGAACCGGACAGGCCTCGGACGGCAAAACGATCACCGAGCAGACTTTTCCATTTTCGCTCAGCTGCAATGGTTCGGCCGGGTTCAGTTTTTCAAGATGAATGCCTTTTGCCAAAAGGTCCGGCAGAAAGACGCCGCATAGCAGCAGAACGGCCGGTAGCCATCTGCCGAAAAACTGTTTGGAAGAAAACATTTTGACTCCTCTGAATAAGAATTATACCGGTCAGTAACCTAATATCCTTACCCCGTCTTTGGTATAGTACAGACTCGGGGAATAGTAGTCCTTGTTGAAGAAAAGGATCGGCTGATTCAGGAACTCCCCAGGGGAAACGGACGACACATGCATATCACCGAAAATCACATTCGCCTTGTTGCTGTGGGCAGTCTGAAGGGCGCTGTTGTCGGCTTTGTAGTATGGATACAGCTGATTGCAGTAGCCGTTGGAAAATGTTTCATTCCAGCTGTCGCCGCCAATGATCAGCGATTCGACTTTCTTCGGATTGGTCCCGGATGAATTCGTGAACGGGCGGGCCCGGAACAGGTCGATCGCATAACTGTTGTTCTGATCCCCCTGGCTCAAGGCATAAACGTAACGGCCCCGGGGTTTCGCCGCATCGATCTTGCGGTTGGGGCAGAAATACGATTTCGGAATCAGCTCGTCCTTCTGAAAGGCCGAGTTGGTCCGGATATCATCGAAACTCGGACCGCCCAGATAGGAAGCCATCCGGGCAATTCCGCTGTGATTGGGAAATTCGGAAAACCCGCCGAAACGGTGAAGATACCAGCCGTTGAAATCAGATCCATACATGCTGATCCCCAGAGCGACCTGTTTCAGATTGGCGGCACAGCTGATGCTTCTGGCTCTTTCCCGGGCCGAATTGAGGGCCGGCAGCAGCATTCCCGCCAGAATCGCGATGATCGCTATCACCACGAGGAGCTCTATCAAAGTGAAACGGCATACCCCTTTACGCTGGAATGACGGATGATGCAGGATGGATGATGAAATGTTGTTCATGTCATTTTTCCTTTCGTTGGTTTGAATATTTGAAAGAAGTTCTTAAGAAGTATAGCCGAAATCGACCGGATTGCAAGCTGTCTGCCATATAAAAAATAGAATACGGTATATAAAAATCGAAACTGCCGACAGACTGAAAATTCCCGTTTTTATAAAACGGCATTGAAAAATCGCCATCGTGATGATATAGTTATGAAAACAGACCGGCAAGCTGAAAAAGGAATCCGTATGCAGCTCAAATCACTGACCGATATCGTGAAATATCTGGAGACCGTTCAGAGATCCAGCTATGAACTGATTTTTGACAGTCTGCCTGACCAGACCGATCTGCCCGATTATCACGATTGCCATGTTCACAAATTCTGGGAACTGAAATTCCGTTCCCCGAAACAAGCTGGGGAAGCGCATCGGATTACCCTGATCCCCCCCGGAGAGGTCCATTGCTCGACCAGCCGGGAATTTTCCGTTGACATCATGCACCGGTTCATCCATATCATCGGGTTTAATCAGTTTTTCGCCTGGCGGATCTATGCCAACGAGGAAGAGGATCCGCATGGCGACAATCTGATCCCGGAGATACTTCATGCGGTCAGCCGTTATTCCAGGTCGAAACAGTTCGATTCCATGCGGCATGACCTGATGAAAGCGGTCATTGGAAATCTTCTGCTGCTGATCCGGCTGAACATCACCGAACCCGGGGTCGAAAAACCGAGGCGGAACCTCGTCGAGATCGCTTTGGATTACATGGAAAACTGTTATTACAAAATGGATTTGAGCGTGTCGGACATCGCCCGGTTTGCGGGCGTGTCGCCGCAGTATCTCAACAGCGCCTTCATGAAAGCCACGGGCAGAACCACGCGGCAGAACCTGATCGCGATCCGCCTGAACCACGCCCGCGAACTGCTCGAGGATTCCCGTTATCTGGTCAAGGATGTGGCCGCGTTCACGGGATTCCGTTCGCCGTTTTATTTCAGCAATTCCTACCGCAAGGCATTCGGGATCCCGCCCCAAAAGCAGCTGCAGGACCGGCAAAAAAACAGCCCGTGATCAACGGAGAAACAGGCTCAATACGGCGCCGGAACCGGTTCGTATTTCATATCGTTGAAATCATGCAGCAGGACCGGGGCATCCGGATGTTTCAGGTCCATCGCGTAAAGCGCACCGCCTGAGGCATAGACCAGCCGTTTCCGGTAGGCGTCGTGATCCGCCCAGCACCAGTCAGGACCGCTGTGCGGAAGAGCCGTCCCCTCGGGCGTCAGCAGGGTATGCCGCTGGTGGTAAACTTCCTGTTTCCAATCGTATCCCTGCGGAAATTCCCTGCGGAGGATCCAGCCGCCGGGCAAGGTCTTTTCATAAATCCACACCGTTTCATCGGCGCGGACGAATTTCCAGCCGTCGCGCAGCATGCGCGGCTCGTAAACCTGCATGCACTCGCCCTGGCAGCGGCCCCAGAGATAATCCCGCTGCAGGTCATCATCGGGCGGGAGTTCCCGGAATTTCCGCGACTGAACGCCGGGAACGGTTTCGGCGATCCGTTCCGGCGGACGGTTCAGATAAAATTCCGTCTCGCTTTTCCACAGACCTCCGCCGTTCCAGCCGGACCCGTTCCACCACAGCGACAACGCCTTGAGATACGGGGCGCGGGAAATCGCCGTCCAGCTGCAGTCATGATAACTGGCGGACTGCTGCATGCGCCGGAATTCTTTCGCATGTCCGCGCCGGATCTCCTCCTCGACTCGTTCGCGTTCATGGAAATCGATCCGCCACAGATCGGCGGTCTGGAAATGTTTTTCCAGTTCGGCACGGACCGCTTTCTCCACGGGGTTTTCCCGGCCGTATTTGGCAGCGAAATAGATCAGGTGTTCCCCGGACGGCGTCAGGTCGCAGCGGAGCGGATAGATCCGGCCGCGGAACCATTGCCCGAGCTGAAAGGAATCATCGCTCCGGTCCCAGCCGATCACGGCGACTTTATCGGAAGGTCCCCGGCGGAAGACGACCGCTTTCGGGCCGCGCCGCGCAAGGATGACATGGATCCGGGCCGGAGTCTTTTTCGTCATGGCTGTTTCCTTTCCATATTGCTTTCACCATAAAATACTGCAAACTTTACAAAAGACAAACAAAAGTTCTCACTATACTGCGAACTTTGCATAATTTATTGCAAAGTTCGCAGTAGGGACGGCCTTTCGCCTGAAACGGGACAAGAAAAAAAACCGACATCCCCCGTTCAGGAGACACCGGTTCTTTTCGAGATCCGCAGTGCGGGATCAGAATTTGAAGTGGGCTTTCATCTTTTCGATCACGGCAGGAGCCGTGAAACCGAATTTTTCGGCCAGCACTTTGTAGGGTCCGGAAGAACCGAAATGATCCATTCCGATCGCCAGGCCTTCGTCGCCGATGAATTTTTCCCAGCCGAGGGTGGTGCCGGCTTCGAGCGAAACGCGTTTCTTGCAGCTCGGGGGCAGCACGGAATCACGATAGGCTTTATCCTGCTTGAGGAAGAGTTCCCAGGACGGCATGGAGACCACGCGGACCTTCTTGCCGGCTTTGCGGAGTTCGGCGGCGGTGTCCAGAGCCAGGTTCAGTTCGGAACCGGTTCCGATCAGCAGATATTCGAATCCGGCATCCTCGGAAACCACATAGGCACCCTTGGTCATGTCGATCTTGGCGGCCATTTCCTGGGTATAGGGATTCAGGTTCTGACGGGTCAGGATCAGGGCGACCGGGGAACCGGCGGTGACCGCGTAATTCCACGCATGGGCGCATTCATAGGCTTCGGCCGGACGGATCACGGTGACGCCCGGAATGGTCCGGAGCATCGCCAGCTGTTCGATCGGCTCATGGGTCGGGCCGTCTTCACCGACGTAGAAGGAGTCATGGGTGAACACATAGACGACGGGCAGTTTCTGGAGCGCGGCCAGACGGACCGCCGGCTTCATGAAGTCGGAGAACACGAAGAAGGTGGAGGAATAGGCGATGGCGGCGCCGAAGAGCGCCATACCGTTGCACATGAATCCCATGGCCATTTCGCGCACGCCGAAGTGGAAATTCTTGCCGGCGCGGTTTTCCGGGGAGAACCATTCGGCGCCCTTGATGTCGGTCTTGGTGGATGGAGCCAGGTCGGCGGAACCGCCGTAAAGGGCCGGGACCAGGGCGGAGACTTTCTGCAGAATGGTGCCGCTGGAGGCGCGGGTGGCGACCGGCTTGTCGACCGGAGCCGCGGCGATCAGCTGCTGGAGCAGATCCTTCGGGGTCTCGCGGTTCATCATCTTGGAAAGCAGCGCGGCCTTTTCCGGATTGGCTTCGACCCATTTCTGGAATTTGGCCTGCCAGGCGGCTTCTTCTTTTTCGAGTTCGACGAGGCGTTTGGCGATCATATCGCGGACTTCGGCCGGGACGTAGAAACTGTCGGCCGGGAATCCGAGCGCCTGCTTGGTTGCGGCGAGTTCTTCTTCACCGAGGGGTTCACCGTGGCTGCTGGCTTTACCGGCCTTGTTCGGGGAACCGAAACCGATCTGGGTGCAGCCGACGATGATAGTCGGGCGTCCGTCGGAAACTTTCGCCGCGGTCAGGGCCTTGTCGACCTGGGCATAATCGTTGGCGTTCGCGCACTTGATGACGCGCCAGTTGTAAGCTTCGAAACGTTTGGCAACGTCTTCGGTGAACGCGCCGGAGGTGGAGCCTTCGATACTGATCTGGTTGGAATCGTAGAAGACGATGATGTTGTCGAGTTTCTGGTGGCCGGCAAAAGAGGCGGCTTCGTGGGTGATGCCTTCCATCATGCAGCCGTCGCCGGAGATGATGTAGATCTTGTTGTCGAGCAGGCCGGTGCCTTCGAGGCCGCAGACCGCGGCGGTGTATTTGGAAGCGACCGCCATGCCGACGCCGGAAGCGAAACCGGTGCCCAGCGGGCCGGTGGTGACTTCAACGCCCGTGGTGTGGCCGTATTCCGGATGGCCCGGGGTCAGGCTTCCCCACTGACGGAACTGCTTGAGTTCGTCCATGGGCAGTCCGTATTCGAACAGATGGAGCAGGCTGTAGATCAGCATGGAACCATGACCGGCGGACAGCACGAAACGGTCGCGGCCGAGCCATTTGGGGTTCTTCGGATTGTGTTTCATGTGTTTGAACCACAGGTCGAACGCATAGTCGGCGCAGCCCATAGGCATGCCGGGGTGACCGGATTTGGCTTTCTGGATCGCATCGGCGGAGAGCAGCCGGATCGTGTCGGCCGCCAGTTTCATCATTTTGTCTTCGGACATACAACTTTTCCTTTTTTTTTGGTGAAAGAGTTGACAAAATTCATTTGGTACGATACATTATAAACCGTGAAATTGCAAATCAAAATGGAAAAAAAAACGCCAACAATGTCAGAAAGATTCATAACATCGACCCTGAACCGGAAGGATGAAGAGGCGGAAAAGACGCTCCGTCCGCAGCAGTTTGCCGCTTTCCCCGGCCAAGACAAAGTCAAGGAACGGCTGGAAGTCTATGTCAGCGCGGCCAAAAGCCGGAACGAACCGCTGGGGCATCTGCTCCTGAGCGGCCCGCCGGGACTGGGCAAGACCACGCTTGCCTATATCATCGCCAACGAAAAAGGCTGTTCCATCAAGACCTCCAGCGGTCCGGTGATCGAAAAACCGGGCGACCTGGCCGGACTCCTGACCTCGCTCAACGAGGGCGACATCCTGTTCATCGACGAGATCCACCGTCTCAATACCGCCGTTGAAGAATATCTTTACAGCGCGATGGAGGATTTTTTCATCGACATCATGATCGACCAGGGGCCGGGCGCGCGTTCGGTCCGCCTGAATATCCCTCGTTTCACGCTGCTGGGCGCCACCACGCGGCAGGGACTGCTTTCCGCGCCGCTGCGGACCCGTTTCTCATTGTCGCTGCGTCTGGATTACTATGCGCCGGAGGATCTGCAGCAGATCGTGGAGCGGTCGGCGGACATCCTGCAGGTAAAGATCGAACCGGAAGGCGCTTATGAGATCGCCCGCCGCAGCCGCGGCACGCCTCGTATCGCGAACAACTTGCTGCGCTGGACCCGGGATTACGCTCAGGTCAAGGCCGAAGGCGTGGTCACGCAGGAGATCGCTTCGAAAGCATTGACCATGCTCGATATCGACGACTGCGGACTGGATGAAATGGACAAGCGGATCCTGGAAACGATCATGGAACGTTTCCACGGCGGTCCGGTGGGTCTGAATTCACTGTCCGTGGCAATCGGCGAAGAGGCCGACACCATCGAGGATGTTTACGAACCGTATCTGATCCAGGAAGGTTATATGATGCGGACCGCGCAGGGCCGGATCGCCACGGAAAAGGCGTGGTCGCTGCTCGGGATCACCCCGCGCGGCCGCCGCAAACCCGGAGCTCCCCCCTCCGATACGCCTGATCTGCTGTAAAGAAAAGTCAATCAATGGGGAAAACATGAAAAAAGACCAATCCGGCAAAGCCGGAGACCAGCTCAATCCGGACAAATTCATCCACACGCTCAGCACGGATGTGGAAGCAACAGAAAACTGGTTCTGCCGCGAACATGTCAAAATCATCGATTTCGCCTGCGGCAGCATCTTTTCCATTGTTCTGGGAGTGATGGCCGCCTGGATCTGCCGCCGGATCTGCCGTTCGCTGATCAAGCGTCATCATGGAGTCCTGAAATGGAAGGTGCTCAATGCGCTGACCCTGCCGGTCATTCTGCTGGCGGTGCTGATCTCATGTTTCTTCTTTTCCCTGCCGATGCTGAAAACGCTGCCGGTTTTCTGGTATGATCTGGATTTGCGTCTCTTTTATGCCGCGCTGGTTTTCGCCGCCGCGTGGGGGATCCTGCGCCTGGTTGCCGTGCTGGACCAGAAGATCCGCAATCTGGCGGAACGCAATGACAACTCGCTGGACAATCTCACGGTAAGCATGATCGGCAATACGCTCAAAATCGCCATTGTGCTGACCGCGGTACTGTTCGTCGGACAGAACATCTTCAATCTGAACATCACCGCCCTGCTGGCCAGCGCGGGCATCATCGGTCTGGCCATCGCGCTGGCCGCCAAGGACACCGTGTCCAATTTCTTCGGCACCATCGTCATCATTGCGGACTGTCCCTTCCGGATCGGCGACCGTATCCAAAGCGGATCGGTCAACGGCATCGTCACCCATATCGGCATGCGGAGCAGCAAGATCCTGACCGAGGACGAATCGGTTTACACGGTCCCCAACAGCATCCTGACCAACAGCGCGCTCTGCAACATCGACCACCGCGGCCGCCTCAAACATGTCATGGAAATAGGGCTCACTTACGACACTTCAGCGGACCAGATGGAAAAAGCCCTCCGGATCCTGCATGACATCCTGGATGATTTCCACGGCCCGGATGCGCCGGGTCGGATGCCGCATATTTATTTTTCCGGCTACGGGGCTTATTCGCTGAACATCCGCGTCATCGTCTGGCTGAAAACCTCTTCCTTCCCCGAAGAGGAGAAACTCCTGAATGAACTGAATCTGGAGATCCTGAAACGGTTCAATGCCGCCGGCCTGAACTTCGCCTATCCGACCCAGACCCTGTATCTGGCCGGACAACAGCCGTCATCTGGCAAATAAACCGAAACGCCGGATCTCCATGCCGGTCACTTTTCCCGGCGGACGGCGGATCATGTAAACGCCGGTGTCCGGCAGTTTCGCGCAGACTTCCGCGGCGAACTTTTCCCCCTGGACGAAGATCGCGGTGGACAACGCATCGGAATCGGTCCCGCGCGGCGTGACAATGGTAACGGAAAGCATGCCGGAAACCGGCTTGCCGGTCCGCGGATCCATGATGTGGGAATATTGCCGGCCGCCGATGATCACATACCGCTCATAACTGCCGCTGGTGGCGGCGCATTGATTGCGCATGGTCACGGCATCGACCAGCTGATCGGCCGCTTCCGGATTCCGGATGCCGATCCGGAACGGTTCGTGATTTTCCGGTATGATGCACCCGATATTGCCGCCGAAATCCAATACCGCCCGCCTGATCCCGTGCTTCTGCAGGACCGCTTTCGCTTTGTCAAGCGCAAAACCTTTGGCGATCCCGCCGAAATCGATCCCGACCCCGTCCGCCAGAAAACGGACCGAATGTTTTTCGGGATCGAGCTTCACTTTGTCCCAGCCGACTTTTTTCAGCGTCCCGGCGATCTCCGCTTCGGCCGGCAGCGTCTTCCGTTTCCCGCGGAATCCCCACAGCTGCATCAGCGGCTTTACGGTCGGGTCATACGCGCCGGAACTGAATTTGCAATAACGGTCCGCCGCGCAGAGCATTTCCCACAGCAGCGGGGAACAGCCGAATTCCTTTTCATGAGCGGTTCGGTTCAAGCGGGAAAGTTCGCTTTCCGGATTGAAGATATTGCAGACCGTTTCGATCTCCCCGATCACTTTCTGCGCCTCGTTCATGGCGGCTTCGGGCAGTTCTTCCCGGTCGGACCAGACCGTGATTCGTCCCACGGTCCCCATCATGGGAAACGTGCGGATCCGGCTGTAGCGTTCGTCGGGCCGGTCCAGCAGGAACGGCAGGAGAATGCACGCGAGGATCACGCCGCCGCCGATGAGATACCGGGTACGGCAGCACTGCCTCAGGATTCGGCCGATGGATTTAAATGCATTGTTCATCACTGGCCGGGCAGCGGTTATTTCTCGTTTTTGGGGAACGGCAGGATCACCGGCGAGGTGGATCCGCACAGGTCGTTGAAACGGCTGTCCTCATCGTAAGCGGACAGGAAGAACTGATGCGCGCCGTCCGGCAGTTCGGCTGTAATGACATCTTTTTCGATCTTGGCGGCAACGCTTTTCCAGACCCGTTTATGATAGACTTTTTCGGTGGAATCTGTATAGCAGAGGATCGCTTTCCGGATCCCTTTGCCCGGATCCAGGATCCTGGCCTTGACCTGATTGCCGTTCCAGTCGATATCGGAAAGTTTCGGCAGACCCGGTCCGCCCTGCGTGAAATGCGCGGCCATCCGGAAACAGGAGGGGAATGTGAATCCGATATGGGAATGCGGCAGACGGATCACCAGGGATTTGTTTTCCACTTTCGGACATTCCTGAAAACCGGCATCGAGGGAGGCCAGCGTGACATTCTGGTCATTAGTGCCGGCAACCCAGTAGAGCGGGATCTTCGCGGCATGATGGAAACGGCCGTTGATGAACGACTTGGATTTTTTGGACGGGCCGTTTTTGACATCGCCGCAGTAGATCTCCACACCGCCTTTGAACCGGGTGTCCAGACTGGCGACCATCGCGCCGTACCAGCTGCCCCAGGAAAGACCCACGAACGCGGTCTTTTCCGGATTGACGTTTTTCAGCGAACGCAGCAGGGAGTGCGCCAGGATCATATTGGCGACATTGGACACATGGTCCTGCCGTTTCCCGCCCGGCAGCGGAGCACGGGCCACATTGGTCTCCCTGGGACTGGACGGCGGGATCGGACGCTGATTGTACCAGTCCAATGCGATGACCGCGTATCCCTTTTTGACCCACAGTCTGGCATATTGCGGATAGGCTGTCCCCCCGCCGCCGTGGATCAGCACGATTCCTGGGAAACCGCCTTCCGGAACGGGTCCTTCCGGAACGCCGATATAGGCGAAAAATTCCGCTTTCACCTTGGCGGAAAGCGGTTTCTGGTTCGGGGTGGACAAAGACTTGTCGCCATCAGCAGGACCGTAGCCGGTGACCAGCACGGCGCGCAAGCCTTCGGCCTTGCTGTCCTCGAACGGTGCATCCCGGAATGCCGGGGCGGTTTGCAGCTTGGAAAAGTCCCAGTATTTTTCCGGTGCTTCCCGGAAAGTATCTTTGGCGTTCAGTGCGGCGGCTCCCGCAGTCAGGGCAGCGGCCAGCAGACGATTCACAGTTCTCATTTTTCCTCGTTTCTATGTTAGATGGGGTTGAATCATGCTCTCGGATGGAATTTTTTATGGACTTCCAGCAGACGGCGCTGATCCACATGGGTGTAGATCTGGGTGGTGCTGATGTCGGCATGGCCGAGCATTTCCTGGATGACGCGCAGATCCGCTCCGTTTTCCAGCATGTGGCTGGCAAAGGAATGCCGCAGCGTGTGCGGATGGATGTTCTTGCGGATGTTGGCCCGTTCCGCCGCCAGCTTGACCACTTCCCAAATCCGGATCCGGTCGAGTTTCCGGCCGTGATTGGAGAGGAACAGCGCCGTTTCCGCATTGTCCCGTGCCAGCAGCGGACGCGCATTTTCCAGATAGCGTCTGATCAGTTCGCGGGCGGTCCGGCCGATCGGCACGATCCGTTCTTTCGAACCCTTCCCGAACGCTCGCACCACATTTTCGTCAAAATTGATGTCGCCGATCTTCAGGTTGGCGGTTTCCGAGACCCGCAGTCCACAGGCATACATCAGTTCCAGAATGCAGCGGTTGCGGAATTCCAGCGGATCCTTCGCGGCGGAAGAAAACGCATTCAGCAGCGCTTCGACCTCCTGTGCGGACATGAATTCCGGCAGGATCCGCCACAGTTTCGGGGAATCCATCACATTGGTGATATCCTGCGCAATGATCCGTTCCTGAGCCAGATAGCGGAAAAAGACTTTGATCGCCACCAGCCGCCGGGCCAGCGTGGTCGGTTCCATGCCCAAATCCTTGCAGCGGCCCAGATAATCCAGAATATGGTCGCGCGTCACTCCGACAAATCCGGTGATCGAATTTTCTTTCAGGTATGAGATGAAATCCAGCAGGTCGGACTGATAGGCGCCGGTGGAATTGACGGCAAGGCCCCGCTCAAGTGCGGCATAGCCGAGGAAATGTTTCAGAATCCGTTCCATACACCTTCCAGTACAGAAAAATGGCGGGAAAGACGGGACTTGAACCCGCAACATCCACCGTGACAGGGTGGCACTCTAACCAATTGAGCTACTTCCCCGCTTTCTAAGCGATACGACAATATACCCCGGAAAGTTAAAATTTCAAGCCGGAAATCAAAAAAAATCGGTTTTTTTCCTTATTTGTGCTCCTTTTGTCTAGCCCAGGCACTTGATTTTTGACCGGAACCCCGTATATTAACGGGCGGTTTTCAGGAGGATCGGAAATGACTTGGATCGATACCCATTTTCATGCGGGAGATTATCTGCCGGATTTCGCAGCCTATATCCGGGAGGCGGAGGCCGAAGGCGTGCGCCGTCTGCTGCTCTGCGCGTCCGGCGCGGAGGAAACCGCTCCCGCCCGCGATGCCGCCAAAGCGTTTCCCGCCTTGTATTATGCGGTCGGCATCCATCCGCACAACGCGGAAAGCGACCGGAATTTCCTTCCCGGACTTGACCGTTTCATCGGCGATCCGAAACTGGCCGCCGCCGGCGAGATCGGCCTGGATTACTATTATGATTTCGCGCCCCGGCAGAGTCAGCTGGAAGTCCTGGAACATCAGCTCGGCTGGGCGCTGAAAAATCATCTGCCCGCCGTCATCCACTGCCGCGACAAGGCGGAATCCGAACTGGCTTATGCCGATGCTTACGGTCTGCTGAAACCTTTTGCCGAAAGCGGCGGAAAATTCGTACTGCATTGTTACGCCGGTTCGCCGGAGTTCGCGGAAAAATTCGCCGCGCTCGGCAGTTATTTCGGCGTCGGCGGCATGATCACGTTCGGCAAAGCCGACAATATCCGCGAACTGGCAAAACTGCTCCCGCTGGATCGGCTGCTGGTGGAGACCGATGCGCCGTATCTGGCGCCGAAACCCTACCGCGGCAAGCCGAACCATTCCCGCTACATCCCCCTGATCGGGGCCAAACTCGCCGAAATGAAAGGGATCACGCCCGAAGAATGCGCGGCGGTCACCACCGCCAACGCCTGCCGGCTTTTTCCCGCCATCCAACTTCCGGAGGTTTCCTGATGAGTGACTGGATCGACATTCCGAACGACCCCGCCCATGCCGCCCGCGAACGCGCCAAAGCCCGCGAACTGCGCAAGACCGCCTGGTGGCGTTCCCAGATCGACCAGGGGATCTGTCATTACTGCCATCGGAAATTCCCGCCGCAGGAGCTTTCCATGGATCATATCGTGCCCGTGGCCCGCGGCGGCCGCAGTGTCCGCGGCAACGTCGTCCCCTGCTGCAAGGAATGCAACAACAAAAAGACTTATCTGACTCCGGCCGAGATCATCATGGAACAGCTCGAACGCGAAGAAAAAGAAAAAGCGGAAAAGAAATCATGAAATCGCTCCGGGAACTTTACCGGATCGGCCGCGGCCCGTCCAGCAGCCACACCATGGCTCCGGCCCGCGCCGCCGAAATATTCCGGCTCAAGGCGCCCGATGCCGCCCGGTATGAAGTGACCCTCTGCGGCAGTCTGGCCGCCACCGGCAGAGGCCATTTCACCGATCAGGCGGTGGCATCCGTGCTGGGCGGGGAACGCACGGCCATCCTCTGGAAACCGGAGAAGCTCCTGCCGTTCCATCCCAACGCCATGATCTTCCGGGCCCTGGATGAAAACGGCGGCGAAACCGCAGCCTGGACTGTCTATTCGGTCGGCGGCGGAGCTTTGAGCGAAGGCCCCGGATCGTCCGATGAACCGGAGGTTTATCCGTTCCGGAACATGGAAGAGATCATGAAATATTGCCTGACCGAGGGGATCCCCCTGTGGCAGCTCGCGGAACGTTTCGAAGGGCCGGAGATCTGGGATTATCTGCAGACGGTGCTGGACCGGATGATGAGCACCTTGAATGAGGGACTGGGCAAGGAAGGCGTACTGCCGGGCGGACTGCATCTTGCCCGCAAGGCGCGGGAAGTTTTTCTGAAAGCCAGGGCCCAGCGCAGCGGCATCCGCCGGACCGGCCTGATCGCCGCCTATGCCTATGCGGTCAGCGAGGAAAACGCCTCGCTCGGCGTCGTGGTCACCGCTCCCACCTGCGGTTCCTGCGGTGTGGTCCCGGCGGTCCTCCGCTACTGTCACGAGACCGACCGCTGTTCCAAAACCGAACTGCTGCATGCACTGGCCGTTTCGGGCCTGATCGGCAATCTGGTCAAGCAGAACGGTTCGATCTCCGGTGCGGAAGTGGGCTGTCAGGGTGAAGTCGGCGTGGCCTGCGCCATGGCGGCCGCCGGTGCGGCCCATCTTTTCGGCGGCACCGTGATGCAGTGCGAATACGCCGCCGAGATCGGACTGGAACATTTCCTCGGACTGACCTGCGATCCGGTAATGGGACTGGTTCAGATCCCCTGCATCGAACGCAACGCGCTGGCGGCCAACCGCGCCGTGATCGCGGCCGAACTGGCGCTGCTGTCCGACGGTTTCCACCGGGTCTCTTTCGATGCCGTGGTCCGCACCATGCTGCAGACCGGTCATGATCTGCCTTCCCTCTACCGGGAAACCGCAGAGGGCGGACTGGCGGCAGTCTGCCGGGACTACGCTCAGGAAAAGAACTCCGCTTTATAAGGCACCGCGGTTTTCCGCGAACTTCGTCGGACAGGTCGGACCCGTCGGACAGGTCGGACAATCGCGAGATACACGGCATGGCACGAGGTCTCAGAAAGCGCACTCTGCCTATTCATCTTATTCGTCCGATTCAGTTCGCGGCGAACCGGCACCGTGAAATCACCGGCAGCACTTTGCACTGTAAAGCCGGCATGTCGGTCGGAACCCCGGATGATATTTTTCCCGTTCCGCTGGAAAAATCAGCGAAATGCAAGTATATTACCGGATAATCAAAACGAAAGGCGGCAGACATGTTTGCCAAAAGGATCATCCCCTGCCTGGACGTGACCGGCGGACGGGTGGTGAAAGGGGTCAATTTTGTGAATCTGGTCGATGCCGGCGATCCGGTGGAGGCCGCGCGGGAATACAACCGCCAGGGCGCCGATGAACTGGTGTTCCTGGATATCACCGCCACCAGCGACGGACGCGACACCATGGTGGATGTGGTGCGCCGCACCGCCGCGGAAGTCTTCATTCCGCTGACCGTGGGCGGCGGCATCCGTTCGGTCGCGGACATCCGCAAAATGCTCGAATCCGGCGCGGACAAAGTTTCGCTGAACTCGGCCGCGGTAAAAGACCCGGATCTGATCCGCGCCGGTTCGGAACGTTTCGGCGCCCAATGCATCGTGCTGGCGATCGACGCCCGCCGCGATCCGGCCCGGCCCGGCCATTGGGAAGTCTATACGCACGGCGGACGCCGCGGCACCGGGATCGATGCCCTGGAATGGGCGCAGCAGGGGGTGGCCGCAGGAGCCGGCGAGATCCTGCTCACCAGCATGGACGCCGACGGCACGCTGAACGGTTACGACTGCGAACTGACACGGACCATTTCCGAAGCGGTCCATGTTCCGGTCATCGCGTCCGGCGGCGCGGGCAAACTCGAACATCTGCAGGTGGTTTTCCAGTCCGGCAAAGCCGACGCCGTCCTGGCCGCCAGCATCTTCCACTTCGGTACCTTTACCGTGCCGCAGGCCAAGGCCTTTCTTAAAGAACGGGGCATTTCCGTCCGTATCTGATCCAATACTTTTTCATAAGGAGCACTGTTTTATGGAAATTTTCCGCACCATTCATGAAATGCAGGCGTGGTCCATGGCGCAGAAACGCCAGGGCAAGACCATCGGCATCGTGCCGACCATGGGTTTCCTGCATGAAGGACATCTTTCGCTGATCGACGCCGCCCGCGCCAACGGAGCCGATTTGGTCGTGGTGACCATCTTCGTCAACCCGATCCAGTTCGCCCCGAATGAGGATTTCGACAGTTATCCGCGCGATTTCGAACACGACCGCGCCCTCTGCGAGGAAAAACATGCCGATGCGATCTTCGCGCCGACCGCTTCGGAAATGTATCCCGCCCCCATCACCTGCTATGTTACCGAGCGCAAGCTTTCCAAAGGTCTGTGCGCCAAAACCAGACCGACCCATTTCGACGGCGTCACCACCGTGGTG
>SUWI01000220.1 GCA_015061565.1 Lentisphaerota bacterium | reverse complement strand
TCCATCGGGATAAGCAGGGCGGAAGTGAAGCTGGGATTACGCAACATCGCATACAACATGGAGAGATTCTGCTTTTTGATGAGGCAGACCGCATAAAAGGAGGTTTTCCGGAGAAAAAACAAATAAAATGTCGGCTTTTTCAGTCGAGGATACTTGAAAAAGAGAAGTCAAAGCGTTAACGTGAAACACAGAAAAATCTCATTCGGAGATTTTCAAACAGAAACAATCGGAATTTCTGTCAAAAAGATATTGATAGAGGTTCCCTTAAAAAAGGAGGATAAAACATGGAAATGGTGCATTGCAGGGTAAAGGAAGACAAGATGAAAAAGAAAGCCGCCCCAACTCATATTTCATATTTGAAGCGTAAAACGTTTTGCCGTTTTACACTTATCGAACTTCTGGTCGTGATTGCGATCATAGCCATCCTGGCGGGGATGCTGCTGCCGGCGCTGAATGCGGCACGTCAAAGAGCTTATGCCATTGATTGTACGGGGCAATTAAAATCTATTATTCAGTCATATCAACATTATGCAGATGATTATAAGGAGTGGACGCCATTATTTTGGCTACGAGAAACATCGGATATAGGCAGCACAAATGTGAAGGCCGATGGGACTCCGCAAATTCTGCTGACACTTTATCTTGACAAAAAGAGACTTTGGTGTAATTCTAAATTCTCTAATTGTCCCGCACTGCGTTCTAATGATAAAGTTAAAAAGGGCTATAACGATGAGACTCTTGCAAATTGGGTTACATATAGTTACAGTAAATATTCAGGGGGACGTAAATTGTCGTCTATCAAAACGCATTCGATGCGGGCTGTTGTCGGCGATTATACGCTGGGAGCATTCTCTGTCTCCGGCGGTTTTTCATCAATAGATAACCTCATCACAGATCAGTGGATCCGAGTTCATTCCGGCGGTGTTAATTACTCTTTCCTTGATGGTCACGTTGCATGGTTTAAGCCCATCGACTTGTTTTATATAAATGGAAGCAACTACGCAAATTTAAAATATTGGACTAAATAAACTATTTGTCAAAGGAGAAATCAGGTAAATGAAAACATTTTGGATGAAGAGGAAAAGTCTTCGCACTGGCAATCTGACAAAAAGGCAGGATTGCGTTTTCCGGAAAAAAATAACCAGTAAATCGGATTCCCGGATATCAATCTCATTTTTGTTTTTCATATTGGCAACAATTTGTTTTTCTTTATCCGGAACAGAAAAAACCTGGGCAAAGACAGTCAAGCTGAATTTCGGACCGGGTATAAATTTCAGGACAGCATATCATAAAGTGAATTCAGCCAACACCCGGTTTCTGGATTTTTCCTATGTGCCGCATAACAGCATTCTCAAACCATCATCTCCATGGGGGTTTCAAAATAAACTTAGAGGAAGGCCCAATGTCTGTAACCAATATCCCGATTCTCTCGCAAGTTACGGAATCGTAACAGGAAAAGATCGTTTTTCCATCCGTCTGCCAAACGGTCCTGCCGAGGTTTTGCTGTTCATTGGCAGTCCGAATTATTGGCGCTTAAAACCGGAAAGTGTAAAGGTGGACGGGAAGACCGTTTACAGCAAAAATTTATCCGACTACAAGGCTGTTCTGGCAGAATGGACCAAAGGGGAAAATATCATTTATGATCCCAAGGTTTCATTCTGGGACCGCTGCGTTGCCCCAATGGTGGAAGAGGTCCGTTTCCCGGTCCAGGTGAAAAACGGGCTTCTTACGCTGGAAATGGAGAACCTGCCGCTTGTCGGACTGGTGGTCTCCTGTGACAGGAAGATGGACCAGCTGCAACAGGAAATCAGAGCGGAACGGCAGAAACAATGCAGAGAACGAATCGGCTGGAACCCGCAGAAAGACGAACCTATGCCCCGGGTTACGGCGAAAGACAGGCAACACGGTTATATTCTGTTTTCCAGCAATGTGAATGACAAGATTTATCCATGGAGCCGGCCGAAAAATCATGAATGCACGGACAATCTCTCATTTTTTGCGGCAAGAAATGAACGTGAATATCTGAGGATCGGTCTTCTTCCGCTTAAGCCGATGAAAGGGCTGGAAATTAAAGTCGGTGATTTGATTTCGAAAAGCGGCAAAAAAATCTCCATTCCCGGCAGTGGAAGATTATGGCGGGAACGCTATATGGAAGGGGATTTGTTCAGCCCGGTGGGGGGAAAAGGCAAAAGCAGCCGGGCATATGATCCGCTGTCCTCGGTCATGCTGCCGGTCGAACCGATCAATGTCCCGGCGGGAGTGCCGCGGATGTACACGCTGTATGTCCGGGTGCCGGCCGATGCGGAAGTCGGCCTGTATAATGCCGCACTCGAAGTGCGGTCCGAAGGCAGAAAAATCGGTAGTGGAACGGTGATGCTGCAGGTGATGCCGTTTTCATTGGAGGACAACATCATGACGGGCTCGATCGAATATCATCAGGCCTTTCAGACGCTGCCGACGATGCCGTTCATGTGGGGCATAAAAGACCGGAAAGAGAAGAGACGGTTAATCGAAGCCGGGCTGGATCTGTTCAAAGAACTGGGATTCAACTATGATTTCTTCGCATTTCCACCGGAAACATGGGGACATATCACGGGAGAGCTTGGAAACCGGAAATTCGAGCAGACGGAACAGGAAGCCGAACAGCTGGACTGGTGGATCAAAGCGCTGATGAAACGGGGCAACTGCAGCAAATATATCGTTTTTCAAATGGGATGGCCTTTTTTTGTCCAGAACGGCTGGAAGGATTTCCCCAAAAGCGTGACCAAGCTGGGGCTGGGGAAGGCATCCGATCCGCCGGAGGTCCGGAAAAAATATCAGAAAGATTACTGCACGATCGTCCGCACACTGATCGAAATTTTCCGTAAAAACAATTATCCGGAAATCTATTTTTATGTTCAGGGTGAACCGGACAATTACGGTGTGCTGGGCGTCAAGGAAACCTGCGAAATCGCCAAGCTGGTGCGCCAGGCAGGCGGCAAGACACTGTGCACGATCAACGGGGCCTTTGCCCACCGGATGTCCCCGCCGCTATTCGATATTGTGTCCGCCAATCATGCGACGCCGATCGATCAGGAACTGATGGACAGCATCCGGAAACATGGACACCGTTACGGCGGGCACAACATCGGACTGACCCGTTTCAGTGCGGGCTGGTGCATGTGGGCTTTTGACGCCTGCCGGAATTTTGTCGAAGTGTTCGGCTATACCTATTTGCTTCAGCCTTATGTCTATCTGCCGTGGAATTGCCGGTCCGCGGCCTTTTATCCTTCGTCCAGAAATCCGGGCGAACATATTCCGAATGTAAGTCTTCTGGCTTTGCAATGCGGCCAGGACGACTACCGTTATCTCCGGAAGCTGGAATCGCTGCTGGAAACGTGCCGCAAGACCGGACTTGAAAAATCTGCGGCATATCAGGACGGCAAAGCGTTCCTTGCCCGGATGAAAAAGGCCTATTCCTTGGATGCCGACTGTTTTATCCCGATGAAGGATCCAAAGGAAGGCGTGGTGCTGCTGCGGCCCCCATATAACAGCACCCTGCGCCTGGAGCGTTACCGTCAGCTGATGGCATCCATGATCTGCGCCTGCGAAAAGGAGCTGAAAAGATGATCAGGACAATCCATAAAATGATTCTGCCGGCAGTGCTGCTGGCATCATGGTGGATGGGATGTGCAGCAGCAGAAACGGTTCCGGTCATCCCGCTGCTGCCGGAAAAACCGGTCATCGACGGGGTCATGGGCAAAAACGAATGGCGGAGAGCCATGGTCATCCCGGATTCGGAATTTGCGGAACAGGATAAAGACGCAGGGAAAGCCCCGGCCGGCGAGGATACAACAGTCCGGATCGGGGTTTTCGGAAACTGTTTCTATGCAGTCTGGCGCTGTCGGTTCGGGGATCCGGCGATGCTGATAGGCCTGGCGAAAAGACACGATGAATATGAGAACCTGCTCATATTCAGGGATGATTGCGCAGAACTGTTTTTCGCGGTAAGAAAGCCATATACGGAATATTTTCACGTCATTTCCAATATCAGGGGTGCGCTGTATGATGCAGTGACCAGCTTCAACCCGAAAAACGGCCGGTTCAAATCCCGTCCGAAAGAGTGGGATTCCGGTGTTACTGCCATGGGCCGGCTGGAAGGAGGGGTCATGACCATCGAAATGGAAGTTCCGCTGGCAGCCCTGCAGTTGAATGAAAAAGACGATATGGCCGTGAAGCTGGCCTTCGCCCGCAGTGTCAGACATCGCCCGAGTTCGAAAATAGCGGGAGGCAAATACCACAATCCGCCGCTGTGGATAACCTGCCGTCTGCCGTATCCGTCATCCCGCTACCCGCTGTCCTGCATCAGCCGGAAATATTCCTTGTCATTGCTGGACAATACCGCCGAATACACGGTGAAAAACATCTCGGGGAAAGATATCTCCGGAGATTTTGTGCATGAGGTGAACGGGAAGCCGGAACGTTGCGGTTTCTCCATTCCGGCAGGTAAAACGAAGAAATTCCGTTTTATGAATGATTTGGAAGACAATAAAGCCGTGAAAAGGACCTTTTCCCTGAATGCCGGACCAGTCGAAATGATCCATGAATGCCATTGTATCTCTCCTCGTGAACTGGTTCGGGTCTATCCGCTCAGCGACGTGCTGCTCAAGGGAGAATCCGGCATTTTATGTTTGGATCCCAATCCGGACCAGCCGACGAAAAATCTGTCTTTCGATTACCGGATCGGACGCGGGAAATATTCGGAGAAACAGAAACTGTCGGCAAAGAATGTGAATTTGAAACTGGATTTTTCCGGACAATCGGGCGAGATTCCGGTGGAGCTGCGCATTTTCCATTCGGGGAAAATAGAACCGGTCCGGACGTATCACGTGCTGTATCGAACTTTTCAACCTGAATTGCAATGAAAGGTTAAAAAATGAAAGTTGTCTTGTGCATCGCAGCAATGCTGCTGTCCGCTCCGCTCTTCACGGCGGAATTGATTCTGCCGAATCCCGACCGCTGCGGCGTATTCTTCGTCGATTGCGCCGCATTGCAGAGGTCACTCGGCAACTGGCCAGATACAGCTACGTTCAAGCTGAAAGACAAAAACGGAAAAGAATTGCCGTTTGCATTCTATCCCCGGGTGGCGGACTACGGCTGGAAATCCACCGGATTATATGTTGTCAAGCCGGACGGACATCGTTTGGATGTCAAGAAATCTGGCGATCCGAAAAGTGCACGTTATCTCCGGATGGGATATCTGGTAATCCCCTCCGGTCTGCCGGACACGGAACAGGTTCATCTGACTTTCAGCACCGGTAAAACTGAACCGAAGACAGTGTCCAATCCGGAATTGAAACCGTGGTGGATCAATGTCTTTCCCGAACCGGAGGAACTGGAAAAGGGAATTGCATCCGGGAAGTATCATATTCACAGCGGTCAATGGAAAAGCAGCCGTGATGAGAATGGCGATCTCTTCTTCGAACAGACTGGACAGGGGGGAATCCTGATGGTTCGCATGGATCCTTCGGAACGTTGTGCCAGGCGGCGTTTTTTCTTCACTGCGAAATTGAAACGTCTCCGCAGTGAAAAAGGGAAAAATGAATTTTTCCAGTTTCATGTGAATTACCGGAATCTTTACAACAACCGGAAGGCCTCCGCATTTCATCGCGGGATTCTCTGGCCGGTGTGGTTTGAATTCCTCACGGAAGGCCATACGGGTGACCCCGGATGCCGAAAAGGTAAGTTAAGTTCGGGGGAAGACGGCAAAAGTCCGCAAGCCAGACTGTATATGAATTTTCAGGGCCAGGCGGGGAATTTCTATTTTCAAATGCCGCCGGATTATTCAAAAAACTACAAGCTGGTTTTGGAATCGGATGTCCTGATATCAGGTGATACGGCATCGCTGAGTTATCAGGCCGTAAATGCAACCGAGGAATATTTCCGCGATTGTAAATTTCAGCTTATGGTTAACGGGAAAAAATATTTTGTCCAAGGTGCAACGCTTCTCCGCGATAAAAATTTCGCTCTCGAATGGGAATTGTCCGATTCAGCCGGGAAAAAGGTCCTTTCCGGAAAAAATATTTCTTTCAAAGTGAAGGATATCTCTCCGGGAAAATATAAATTGAAAACGATGTTGACAAGAAACGATGGCTTGTGCGTCAAATCGACCGTTTTTCCTGTAGAGATTCTCAAAGGAAAAAAACATGTTTTTTGAATATCATTTTCACGGCTGCGCCGGACACAAGACCATCGAGCTGAACCGGACGGCTTATGAGGAAATGTCCGTCTTCCAGAAAGAACAGGGCGGGACGGATGCTTTTCTGGCGACATTCTCCGCCGCGCCGGTCGATAATCTGGTGGAAGGTCTGGAATTCTGCCGAGGTCTGATGGACGGAGCCCCCCTGCCCGGCGCCCGGCTGGCCGGCGTTTATCTCGAAGGGCCGTTCGTACATGTGGCCGGCGGCATGACCGAATCTTTGCTGGCGAAACCCTCCATCGGGGCGGCGAAACGTCTGGCCGAAGCCGGACGCGGCATCATCAAAAACGTGACCATCGCGCCCGAACTGCCCGGCGCTTTGCCGGTCATCGAATATTTCGCCTCGGAAGGGATCAACGTCTCCGCCGGACATTTCTATTGTTCGCCGGAAATTCTGAAGGATGCGGTAGCAGCGGGGATCAGTTCCATCACACATTTCTGCAACAACGGCGAAGGTCCGCTGCAGAACGAAAACGGGCGGTATTTCACCGAGGGACCGTTCCTCGACATTCTCGCGGACGACCGACTGACCGTGGAAATGATCTGCGACGGCGTTCATGTGGATCCGAAACTGGTCAAGACGGTCTGGCGCGCCAAAGGACGCGAAAGGTTCATCGCCATCACCGACGGCTGTGCCGCCACGGGCATTCCGGGCAAACGGCTGGTGTTCCCCGATCCGGTCGGGACGCCCGCCGAATTCGACGTCCGCAACGGCGCGCTCTATATCGCCGACACCGACCAGCTGACCGGCAGTCTGGCAACCATGAAGAAAGTATATGATAATCTGATAAAATTCTGCGGGATGTCCGGGGAAGACGCCTTGTATGCGTGTTCCACCCTGCCCCGCCAAAAGACAGGAGTCATCTGAAATGTATGAAGAAATCATGATCCGTCAGCAGAAAATTGTTGACTACACCAACCGGGCGCGCTATTACAAGCTGCCGGAACTGCCGGAACGTCAGGCGGAACTGATCCGGGGAGAAAAGGCGGTCGTGGTCTGCGGCAACCTGCTCCGCGCCTATATTTTCGAGCGCGGCCTCTGGCGCAAAAAAGCCGAATGCGACCTCGGCGAAGTGAGGAAAGCGGTCTGCGATGCCGACAGTCTCACCATCGAGACGGCCGCCGGGACCGAAAAGATCACGGTCGGCGAAGACCCCGAAGAAAAGGAACTGTATTTCATCCGCGACGTCCATTACAGCAACGCGGGCAGCGCGGTCTTTCGGACGAGTTATTTCCACGAGGGCCCGATCGCCGATTTCACGTATGTTTCCTACAAATGGATCACCCGGAAAATGAATCCGGGCGCCTATCCGTTCGACAAAAGCTGGAGCGATTACCTCAGCACGGCCTCGAACAACCGGATCTTCTACACCTGTTCCGGCCATCTTTATTTCGGGGAAGCATATTGGGAAACGGATCTCGAGCGGCTCTCGGAAACGGAGCGCGACGATACGGAACTGGCGCATGTGTTCAGACTGCGCAAGCCCGTTGAAGGTCCGCTGGATCTGCGGTATTTCTGGTTCTTCGACAAAGGCGGCGAGGAACATGCCGGCGTGCTTTCCAACGTGATGTGGAATCTGGACCAATCGCCGGTCCACGTTCCGCAGACGGACATGGCCGATTTCCTGGAGAAATTCATCTCCATCTGGCCGCGTTCCGAGCTCAAAGGCGTGGAACAGGGCGACCATTATGCCGCACACTATTTTTCCGAGTTCTTCGGACAGTTCAAGGAAGGTTACCGTCCGCCGGATCAGTTCGGCTGCTCCTGGCTGGAATACGATCTGCTCAAAGCGCATGAATTCTACCGCCGCTGGAAAGAGACCGGCAAGGCGGAATACCGCGAACGGACTGTCAAACTGCTGAATTTCTATCTTTACAACCACTACGCGGGGAATTCCAAGCTGACCTTCCCGTTCCACACGGGCGATTTCATGAAAAACATCATGCCCTTCTGCGAAAAGACCGGCTGGGGCGCTCCGTTCGAGGCCGATGCGCTGGATTCGCTCGCCCTGCCCGAAATGATCTACGACGCCATGACGCTCTATCTGCAGGACGAAACGCTGTTCCAGACCAAATATCCGTTCACGATCGCGGACGATGTGCTGAAACTGCAGCAGCCGGACGGACATTTCCGCCGTCTGTATTATTCCGACCTGACGCCGAAGGAAAAAGCCGGCTGGGTCAGCCAGTATTCCGAAACGCAGACCTGGATTCCCGCCCTCATCAAGATGTATCAGGCCACGAAAGACGAACGTCTGCGCACCGCCTACCTCAAAACCGCCGAACGCTGTCTGCTGGACATCGAGGAGCTGGGTCTCTTCTCCATGGGCGGCTGCGAGACCGATTATCCCGATTTCTGGGATGTGGACGGCTACCGCACGATGCTGTGGGCTTTTCTGGACCTTTACGATCAGGAAAAGGACAGAAAATGGCTGGACGCGGCGGAAAAGGTCCAGCTCTACG
>SUWI01000004.1 GCA_015061565.1 Lentisphaerota bacterium | reverse complement strand
TCTATCAGCGTAAAACGCCGGGGCATTTTACGCTTCAGGTATGAGAGATGAGGTATGAGAGATGAGATATTTATAATGCAGTTTTTGGTTTTTAGCATGATTATTGTCCTTTTTTTAGTTTTCATCGTTTTCTCAGTGAGAATGCAGAACGCGGAAAGATATTGATAACGTGCAATCCGGAGGAACATGTTTTTTCATTGTCAAACTGCCGGGATTGTTTTTACCTCATCTCTCATCTCTCCAACCTCATACCTTGTTCTATTTTGCCGGATCTCTGCTAAAGCAAGCAGAATCCACCAGGAGCTCTATCAGCGTAAAACGCCGTTTCCGCCCGAAAGATGAGAGATGATCCTCCGTCGCTCTTCGAGCTATGGAGGACAAGGAGATGAAAGATGAAAACACGCTCATGTTCAATTTCCTTTCTGCAGTTTTCTGCACTTTTTGAATTGGTGGTATCTGATATTCGAATCAATTCGGAACAGTCGGAATGAATGCTGCCGAACTGCTTGTCCTCTTTCTTTGCATATTTTACAACCCCGGGTCATACCAGCGTCCCCGGACGAAATGATCCAGCAGCTCCTGGGAGAGATCCCCGCGCGCGGCCGGCGCTTTTTTCGAGCCGTTGCAGAACCAGGAAAAAAGTTCCGCATCCCTGATCCCGCAAATCGGAGTGAAGTCCAGATAGTCCATCCGTTCCGGAAACGGAACCATGGAAATATGACAGCGGATCAGGTCGAACTGCGCCTGGCGGCGGCCGGTGATATCGATAAAGGAATCCCACCGGAGATGATTGCGCAGGAAGAAAGAACTCTGGCACATTTCGCAGACGAAGAAAAGTTCTCCGCCGTATCCCCGTTTCACTGCCTGTGCATATCCCTTGGCGGTGAGGAGCGCCGTAGCATAATGTTCCGGAGAATCGCTGGAGCAGCTGTGAGTAAAGATCACCTCGGGATCCCGTTCGAGGATCAGATCCGCCACCTTGGCGACTTCCTCCCTGGACTCATGGGCGATCAAGATGTTGGGCAGCGCACAGGAGACCCCTTGCGGTGCGGGCATCCCGTAGCCGATGGAAATCTTTTTCCCGCTTTCGTCATTATAGTGACGCTGCGGGTAATCCAGATGCAGCGGGACGCAGCCCAGACGCGCCGCCCCGGCAGCGGCTTCCCGTTTCCGGATGGGTTCCATTTCCTGCGGAGGACAGGGGATCAGGGTGATGGAACCATCCTTTTCGACCTGGTGGATCTGGCCGGACATGTTGTTGGTGGACATGATGTAGTCCACCTTATAACCTTTCTCGATATACTTGAGACAGGTTCCGCCGACCGCAAACTCTATATCGTCTGCGTGAGCGAAGAGTCCCATCAGTGATTTGCTGGACATTCTGAGGCAATTTCCTTTCTGTTTTCAGCGGGCGAATATGTTGGCCATCATTTCCTCGTGGTCATTGAAACGGGATCCGGTGGGCGAAAGCATATAGTATTCCGGCTTGTTGCCGGCCATGCGCTGCCGGGAAATCTGAACTCCGCAGGGCGTGGAAGGATTGGGCCGGGTGCAGCCCAGTTCCGCAAAATCGACGGCAAGTTCCACGCACCAGCGGTCGCTCAGCTTTTTGACGGCGCATTTTTTGACCTTGTAGAACCGGGGCAGATCAGCCGCATTGGGCATATTCGGGTCGCGGTCGAATACGTGTCCCTCCGGGTCCACATTGATCACCGGACGCCGGCCGTTGGTGGTCTCAAGGGAGATCTCCACCATGTCGCCGGCCCAGATCGACTGGTTGTCGTTTTCCCTGGCAACTACTCGGAGATTCTGCATTTTCGGTTCCAGACACTCGATAGCGATATAGAGAACATCCCCCAGGTAGCGGAAATCGACGTAAGTAGCGATATGTTCGGGATATTTTGCCGTGTTCATATCGCGCAGTTCCCAGCGCAGGGGCGGCGTACGGGAACGCCACTTCCAGAAGGGCTTTTCCAGATCGCCGTTTACATCGGGCTTCGCTTCGTCGGTAAACATCATCGCCCGCACCAGCGGACCTTTTCTTGCCATTTGCTTGAACACATCCTTCAAAGGCAGCATTTCCTGTTCCAGCTTGCCGATGCGCCGCGCGTAAACGTTACCTTTGCCGGCCTTGGCTTTTGCCTTCTCAAGCAGACCGAAGACACGGGACACATCCTCCTTCTTGAAATACCCGGAGTGCGCCGTGACGGCGCGGGCGACGGGCCGCATCCAGATCTTTTCGGCCTCGGTGTAGAGAGCCATCATCTCTTTGGCGGCCGGACCGTAGTAGCGGCGGCACAGGTCTTCGAGTTCTTTCACCGGATCGCAGTTGCGGTCCCAGCTCATCCGGTTCCGCAGATAGAACATGGGGGAATTGATGGCGGGACGGTAAAAACCGTCTAATTTCCCTTTATTCCGGTTGGCAACCATGCCTTCCAGCAGCCAGCCGTCGCATTTTCCGTAAAGTTCGGCGAATTCCTTTTTGAGGAGTCCGGTGAAAATATAGGGCATCGGCGGTCTTTCGCCCTTGTATTTGGTATGCTCATAATAGTAGTCATACACGATCAGCTGACGCGGCGATTTCATCCGTGCCTGCCACTCCCGGAGTTCGGGACGGTAATCCATACCGGGGAGGTGCATCCGGTCGGAGGTATAGCAGAAGAAGACGGTGAAATCCTCGGGCACCGCGGCGCCTTTCTTCTCCAGAAGTTCCGGGATCCGGCGGGTGCAGGAATAGGCGTAAACATGTTTCCGCTGGGACAGCCCGAAAGGATATTTGCTGTTGTAACGGGCCCTGATGTCCATCAGGAAATCCCAGTAGTAGTCGCTGAAGCGTCCGGAGGTTCCCCGTTGTTTGCGGTCCCAGCGGGGGGCGTCCCGGTCGTCGATATTGCCCCAGCCGTCCGGAGAACCGAAGGAGGTGAAATCAAACCGGACCGGATAGAAGCGGTTGAAGCAGTCGAGATAGTGCATGAATTCACTGCGGAATTTTTCTCCGGAAAGACGCGGCGCGGTCCAGTCGGTCTTGCCGCCGACGATCCCGGCAAGTTCGGGGTCTTCCCGGTAATCGAGCAGCCGGCCGGACATATGGATGGGGAGAATGAGTTCCGCCTGACCGACTCCCATGGATTTGACCCACAGGGCATTATCACGGGTGGCAACGTAGTAAGAATAAATGCGCTGGGGGAAAAGCGGTTCCCTCTTGATTTCCATATCTTTCAGCGCCATGTCCTTGAGCTGCGGGATGACTTTGCCCAGATCGCGGTCGGCACCCGTAAAGGAGAAATACCACCTGAAACCGAAAAGTTCAAGGAAGTGATAGACGCCGTAAAGCGTTCCCGTTCCGTCCTGATTATGGAATTCCAGTTTGGGCTTGGTCCGGACCGCGTTCTCGATGCTGTATATGAACATCGGCGAACGCCATTTGTGCCCGGTGAACGAATGCCATTTTTTATCCACTCCGTCCAGGATTTTGTGATTCAGTTTGTATTTCCCATACCAGTTGATGTCGTTTCCGGCAATGATGATGTCGCTGCCCCGGACCCGGATGCGGAATCCGTCGTATTTCACGTCCTTGAGCGAGAATCCCGCCTCGCGGGTGAAAGCACTTTCTCCCACGAATATCCGCGTTGCCGCTTTGCCGCTGGGAGCGGAAAGAATGGGGAGCTTTGCTCCGGTCATCATCTGGATATACTTTTGAAGTTCTTCCGCCGCGGTTGACACGCTTTTGTCCGGTGTCTCCGCAAGGATGATTTCGGCGGCGGCTTTCCCGTTGTCCACGATGCGGGCGTCACCGAAGACGACCGCACTCAACAGGCAAAACAAAAGAATCCAGGAAAATCTTTTCATTCTACTGCTCCCGTAAAAATTCCCATTTCATGTAATCGTTTTACGCTCATTCCCTCTCGGACCCCGTCACTGTTGAAGCGCCTTGATCGAACGGTCGACAGCCTTTGCCCAGGGCGGATAGATTTTCTTCGCTTCCTGGTAATATTTCATGGCTTTTTCCTTATCGCCTTTCATGGCATAAAGATCGCCGAGGGTCTGCTTTACCTTGAAAACACGGCTGGCGGCCTTGTCGCCCCGGTAGGCCAGCAGGAATTCAATGCCCTCATCCGCTTTTCCGGTCTTCCCGAGAAGATATGCGTAACGGCAAACCACCCGCTGACGGTAAAAATACTCCACTGCCGGCGACTGGGTATAGGGAATGGCGAGTTGGAGCAAGGCCAGTTCGGCGGCATTGTCCGGGATAAAGGATTCGTAGATATTGGAGAGTTTCTGGATCATGCGGTATTTCGCCGCCGGCGCCGCTGCGGAGGTGTGGGCCAGCGTGATGTCTTTCAGCGCCTCGTCCCGTTTTTTCATCCAGGCGTAACAGTAGGCGCGCATATAAGCCGCTTCGGGGATCAGATCCTCCCGCCACTGTTCCAGTTTGAAATCTTTGCTTTCTTCGACCAGCTGTTTGAACTGGCGGCGCCCGAAACGCATCTCCATGGCGGCGAAACTGCGGAGATCGCTGTCGGAAATGGCGGCGATGTAGCGTTCGCAGTTTTCATAATTCTTCGCCTTGGCCGCCTTCTGCGCGGCCGCATGGAATGCCGCATCGCGCTGGACCGGCTTTCTGGCCGACTGTGCCAGTTCCGAGTAAGCCTTTTCGGCCTCGGCGGCATTTTTCATGCGTCCGATACGTTGAAACGCCTCGGGAAAAACTTCATCGGCAGCCAGAAAAAGTGAACAGGCTGCCGCGATCGCAGCTGCGAAGATCTTCATATTCTCCACTCCATAGTTTTATTAAAATATTATACAATATGCCAAGCTTTTTGACCATGGATAAAATCAATATAATCATGCCAAAAAAACACATAACGCACCCCGGCCGGGAAATATCCTTGCCGGAGCGGCTTGACTTCTGCCGTTCCGGCGAGTATAGTATGGCTGTTGCAGCTCCAGGGAGAAAAACCATGAAATCCAAAGCTCGGGTCTATCGTTTTCCGCACCGGGAATTCAGTGCGGAAGAACTTGCGTACGGGCTGTGGATAGGAATGGCCTACACCACCTACAAGCCTCATTTCAACGCTTTCAACACGATGACGGAACGGAGTTTCGATTTTTATTCCATCTCGCACCTCTTCCGGGGAATGGGGAAAATCAAATTCGAAAACCAGAAAGAACAGGTGCTCCGGCCCGGAGCGTGCATCGTGGTCACTCCCAACGTAGTCAACCGCTACGGCAGTTACGGGGACTACATGTTTTTTGAAGACTCCGTGAAATTTACCGGTCCCGTTGCCGATATGTTTTTCAAGGCGGGGATCATCCGGAGCGGCGTCTTCAATCTGGGGACGACCCGGGTCCTGCGGCCGATTGTGGAACTGATGCAGATGCCTTCCATAAAAAAGCGGCTTCAAGCCAATTTCCTGCTGCAGGAAGTGCTCATGAAACTTTATCTGGAAGAGGATGAAAACCAGGCGGGGACCTCGCTCGACAATCTGCTGAAACTGATCGAAGAAACTCCGACCAAGAACTGGACGCTCGATGAAATGGCTGAAATATGCCAGTGCAGCAAAAACCAGCTGCGGCTGATTTTTCTGCGGGAAACGGGAACCACGCCCAAAAGATATGTGGACGGAATGAAGATCCGTTACGCGGCCGAACTGCTCAAAAGTTCGGATATGTCCGTCGTCGCCATCGCCGCCCGCCTCGGATACGGCGATCCTTATCATTTTTCCCGCCGTTTCAAGCAGCTGGCCGGGCTTTCTCCGGAGTATTACCGGAAACAGCCGGACAGACCTGAATTTTTCCCAGGTGCTCCAGAAGCGAAAAAGTGAGGGAAACCGGATCCGCGTTTCCGGCAGGGCTCACATTTCCGGCAGGAACGGCTGGTTCGCCTCCAGCAGTTCGTTTGCCATCGCCATGATCCGGTCGGGCGGCAGGAACGAGCAGACCGGGTCGTGAAGCAGGGCCTCGGACAGCATTTTCCGGTTTCCCGTCACCAGCGCATCCACCGTGAGTTTCTGGACCGTGCAATGGGGGGCAGTCAGCGCCGCCAGACCGTCCGGGAGCGCACCGAAGGCAATGGGCTCGGGCACACCGTCCCGGATACACCCCATCGTTTCTACGACCGCGCCCATGGGCAGGTTGGAGATCTGCCCGATGTTCTCCAAATTCATGACATCGGCAAAGGTGGTTCCGCAGGCGGCGGCGCGGATGATGTCCACGGCCGTCTCCCGGCTCCGCTTGAAAAGCCCCTTTTCGCCCGAGATCATCTTCAAGGTGTAGGCGCGGTTTTTCCGCACTTTCTCATAGCGCCGTTCGATAGTGGTGCGTATCAGCTGCAGACGTGCCATTTCCTCCGGGTCGTTGAGGATCCCCGGCAGATATTCGCTGGTGTGCCGGTCTTCGAAGTAGGTGAGAGCGCCGTATTTTTCGAAGAGTTCCGCCGCCAGCAGATGTTTTTCCCCTTTGTGGTCGGGAACGACATCGCTTCCGCCGGTGATCAGTTCATCCATGGACCGGTCCTGCAGTTTTTCACGCAGCATCGCCAGGCCGTCGCGCCCGCAGATCGTCATTCCGGTGACCCAGAAGAAATGATTGACTCCGGCGAAGTTCACCCGGATATCTTTTTCCTGACAGCCGAAAATCCGCTGCATCGCCCAATAGACGCTGAAAAGTCCGTGGCACAGCCCCACGTGCCGCAGACTGCAGTGACGCGAAATAACACCGGTCAGTCCCGCCATCGGGTTGGTATAGTTGAGGATCATGGCGTGCGGGGAAAGTTTTTCGATTTTTTCGACCATATCCCGGAACACCTTGTAGTTGCGGATCGTCCGCGCCCAGCCCCCCGGACCGGCCGAATCGCCCACGGTTTGGAAAATGCCGTACTTTTCCGGAATGGCAATATCCTTTCTCATCGCCTCAAGTCCGCCCGTGGAGATGGTGATGACCACAAAGTCGGCGTCCCGGAAGGCCTCCTCCTCGTTGTCCGTCACAATGAACCGGTAGTCCGGGGAATTGCCGTCGGCTTTTTCGATGGCGGCTTTGAGTTCATTGGCGGCATCCGTCAGCGGATCGAGAAGCCAGATTTCACTGTTGCGCAGTTCCGGGGTCTGAACCAGATCCCCCAGCAGCGTCGGCAGCCAGTTGTAACTGCCGCCGCCCACCATGACGATTTTCAGAAATGACATCGTAATAATTCCTTAATAGTTCTGTTTTTTTACCGTTCGAGTTCCTGCCAGACGGGTTCCATGTCGATGACTCTTTCCTCTTCCGCGGCCTGCTCGACGGCGAGAGCCGTCACCGCGCTTTCCAGTCCTTCCGATCCGCTGGAAAACGGTTTCTTCCCCTCAGTAGCACATTCCATGAATTCCCTCATGATGTAATTATCGCCCCCGCCGTGGCTGTCTGCGCCGAAACAGATCGTATGCCGCTCTTCGCCGATGCGCTGCCAGGTGACCGTGGACGAATAAAGTTCCACCAGAATAGTTCCTTCGGTGCAGGAGAAATAGATTTTCCGTTCGGGGATCTCGTTGGAGATGGTCGCCTGAAACTGCGCCTTGATCCCGTTGCGGAATTTCAGGATGGATACGTAGGTGTCCTTGATGTCCTTGGGCGAAACGAAGGGATTTCCTTCCCGGTCGGTATAGCCGTCCCAATGCGTGAAGGTGGCCGGCGGCAGCGTCTTCATGAGCCCCTCGTTCCGGGGAACGAAAAAGTCCAGTGAAGCAAACGCCGCTACCTTGGTAGGCAGCGACCCGGCATACCAGATCAGCAGATCCAGATCATGGCAGCATTTTTCCAGAATGTAAGGTCCGCCCAATGCCTTTTTCCCGCGCCAGCTGTTGACGATATAGGCGCCGTGCGACGGACGGATATTCTCGTTGGCGTCCATGCAGACGATCTCCCCCACGGCTTTGCTGTCAAGCAGCTCCTTCACCTTGCGGTAAAGTTTGGAACAGCGCAGAACGAAGCCCGTCATGAAATGACAGCCGGAACGCCGCCAGGCCTTATAGATGGTCTGACAGTCGGACAGGGTGGTCGCAAGGGGTTTTTCGGCAAAAACATGCTTTTCCGCTTCGAAGGCGGCGAGGATCGCTTCCTTGTGACAGGCATTCGGGGTGAAAACCATTACCCAATCTACCCCGGGAGCGCTGACACACGACCGGACGTCGGAACAGATCAGAGCCTGGCCGGCGTTCCAAAGTTTTCCGGTCTGTTCGAGGTTCTGACGGTCCGGGTCGAAGAGGGCTGCGATCCGCACCTTTTCCCCGGCATCTTCCAGAAGATGTCCCACGACGGCTCTCGCCCGCCGGCCGCAGCCGATAACGGCGATGCCGATCACTCTGTCATTCATACGAGCTCTCCTCTTTTTTCCGCCGCGATTTGTTCGCGGCAGATTTCCAGCAGTTTCTCGAACCGTCTGGCATACGCCACATAAGTCCGGTAGCGTTTTTCCGCAAAGACCTTTTTTTCCTCTTCCCCGAGTTCCTTGCCCGGCACCATGACCAGGTGGGGTTCCATGCAGAAGCCGCCGTCATAACCCCGCCGCAGCAGGTCGAGCACGATCGCTTTGACATCTCCCTCTCCGTCGCCTGGGAAACAGTATTCGGGCTTATTCACCGTGCCGTCGGGCAGCACAAAAGCAGTTCCGTCCTTGATATGGACATAGGTGACGAAATCCCTGATCTGCCGGTAAAACTCCCATGAGGACTGCCGTCTGCTGTGGTCGCAGCCCCGCCGGTCCATGGCGCCCACGGGATTGCCGGTATCGAAAATCAGGGTGAAGGCTTCCTTGTGCCGGATGTTTTCCAGCAGACGCAAAGTGTGTTCGAAGGAACAGCCTCCGTAGTTGCTGCAGTTTTCATGGGCGTAGATAATGCCGTTGTCGGCGCAGATGTCCACGAATTCGTTCACCTTTTCGAAGACATATTTCCTGATTTCCGGCGTATCCGGATCCCCTTTCGCCCGGCGGAAGCTCATCCCGCGGAGCATGGGGATCCCCAGCTTCTTCATCCGCGGGATCGCCTGGAGCAGTTCATTCCGGGATCTTTCGTAATGTTCCGGGGAAAACAGCGGGGTCTCCCCATTGGCGACGCCGCTCCCGTAACAATTGACGGTGATGCCGCTTTCCGTCAAACGGGAACAGAGATTTTCGAACTCGGATTCCGGGAGCATAGCGAAAAAAGTGTTTCCGATGAGCCGGATGTCGATATGGTTCCACTTGAGTTCCAGGGTCGCTCTGATCTGACTTTCCAGATCCCTGCCGGCTTCGTCTGCAAATCCGGTCAAAAACATAAGTGCCTCCCGTGGTCGTTTCTCATGAATAAGATGCGTTCAGATCCGCGGTCCCGGTGTTCCCGCTGGCTTTTTTCTTGACGTAACGCGAGCTTGCCACCAGATCCGAGAGCAGCCGGGCATAGACAGCGGAATCCAGCGGCAGCGTCACCGTTTCATTCTTCAAACCCGAGTAAAGCATGGCGTTGCCCAGTTCCAGTCCGTTGACCGCCTCATGCAGCGGGGCGATCAGTTTTTCCCCTTTGAGAATGGCATTGACAAAGTTCCGGATCAGCAGAAAATGTCGCGCGCCGGAGATTCCCTTGATTTCGGGCAGCTGGACCTCCTCGTGTTTCGGGACTCCGAAAACATCTTTGGTGTCCCTCAGAAATTCATCGCTCGGGACCTCGTTGCGGCTGAATTTGAGTTCCTTGTTTTCATAAACGAGCCGGCCTTTCGTGCCCGCGATCTCCAGACGGTTGGTTCCCGGCGCCTCGCCCGTGGAGGTAATGAACACCCCCGTGGCTCCTCCGGGAAACTCCATGAACGCGTTGACCTCATCCTCGACCTCGATGTCGTGATATTTGCCGATCGCGACCGTGGCCTTGACTTTGGAAGGCAGCCCGAAAAGCCACTGGAGCAGATCCAGCTGATGCGGGCACTGATTCAGCAGCACGCCCCCGCCTTCGCCGCGCCACGAGGCGCGCCAGTCTCCCGAGTCGTAGTAGCACTGCGACCGGAACCAGGTCGTGACGATCCAGTTGATCCGCATCAGCCGTCCCAGTTCGCCCGCGGCAAGGAGTTCACGGATCTTGAGGAACGCCTCCGTTGTCCGGAGCTGAAGCATGGCGCTTTGGACCAGATGCGGAAACTTTTTCCCTTCCGCAATCAGTTCCCGCGCCATTCCGACGGCGGGCGCGATGGGTTTTTCCACCAGGATGTGCTTTCCGGCATGCAGTGCCTGCATCGCCAGCGGCACATGATCGTAATGCGGCACCGAAATAATGACCGCATCCACCGGAGCTTCCGCAAAAAAGGTTTCGGGCGAAGTATATTTGCGGACCTTTTCTCCCGCTTCCTCCGGGAGCTTCCCGAATTTCGTTTCGTCGATATCGCAAACCGCGGTGAGTTCGGCGTTTTCGGTCGTACAGACGGTCCGGCAGTGTGCGCTGCCCATGTTGCCGATCCCGATCACCCCGATGCTGACTTTGTCCGTTTTCTTTTCCGCCATCTTTCACTCCTTATGAAAAATCGTTGTCTGCCGTTCCGGGGATCAGGTGCATCCCTCATCTTCTCCGGCATGCATAATATAACACTGTCCGGAGAGGAAAAACATAGATATAAACATGTCTTTTGATGCCAAAAAAAACAAAAGGACCCCTTCCCGGGTCTGCGGGAAAAGCAACGTTTTCGTGCGGCTTGGGTGGAAGTTTTACGGTTTCGCGTTCCGCCGCATTTCCGCCCGGGCATCATTCTCCGGCCATCCGGCTGGCAAGCCATATATCGATTATCGGCTGATATTCCGGCGGTCCGCCGGCGTGTCCGTGACAGATCTTGTTGAAGATGAATTTAGGCCCTCTGAGCTCGTTGTAAATGGTGTAGACCGCCGAAGGCGGACAGAGGATATCCTCGAAACCGACCCCGATCATGACGGGGATGGTGATGCGTCTGGCAGCGTATGAGGTGTCGAAATAAAGCAGGGTTTCCAGATGGCTGCGGTATTCCGGACTGTTGGAGTCCGGAGTATGCCGTCCGGTCAGGAACCCGCCCCGGTCGCCGAAGTTCGGCACTCCGCAGAATGCCGCTTTGATTTTACCGGAAAAAGCCGCCAGGTACAGACCGAGCCCGCCGCCGTGGCTCGACCCGGAATATCCGACGCGGTCCGGATCCAGTCCCGGTTGTTTCAATGCTTCATCCAGCAGCCGGATCGCACCGGCAACAGCGGTTCGGGCGTAAAACCGGTTGCGGTCTTCGATTCCGAAATGGGAGTATCTCTTCAGTCCGAGCCGGTTCAGGAACTTTTCATGCCTCGCCCTGGCATCCTCGGGCTTTTTTACCGGCGGATACGGCGGCAGCTGGAAACAGAGTTTTGCGTATGCGTCTTTTTCGGATCCGAGCACGGCGCTTTCGCTGATATAGGCATCGCCCCCGCCGAATCTCACCAGAAGCGGCATCTTCCTGGGGGTGTCGACAGGAAGAGAAAGCAGGGCATATGCCCGCTGTTTGTTCAAATTCGCGCAGCTGATCCGGTAATACCGGAACGTTTCATCCGAACCGATCTGCTTCATTTTGAAGTCCGCGGGTATCTTCGCCAGCTCCTTCCAGGTATGGTCCCAGAATTCATCGAAATCGGCCGGTTCGGGAAGCAGCGGACGCAGCTGATCCGGATCTACGCCGACACCGCACAGGACCGGCGGGATATCCGGATCGTCCGGAGCCGCCGAGCAGCGGACAAATCCCGGATACGGCAAAGAAACGGCGATCCTCGCCGGAGGGATCACGGTCAATTCCTTCAGGATCGCTTCTCCGTCCTGCGAGATCACCACTTTCAGTTTCTGCTTCCGGTTCGAACTGATAATGAATTCGAACTGCTCATTGACATGAACCAAATGTGATTTGCAGCTGCATTCCACGGAGATCCGCATTGATTTCGCGCTGCCAACGTTTTTTTTCGTCATGACCTATCCCTTCCCGGTCCGGAACCAGAGACCATGTTTGAAATATAGCATATCTAATTTTTTTGTCAAATATCGACGCAAAACAACAGCTGAGGCGGAGGGCGTTTTCCTTCTCCGCCAAAAGGTCGTTTCTTTGCCGATGTCAAAAAACGGCAAGCCTGGATTTTTGCAAACCGGGGATGGAAGTTGACCTCAAAATCGAGGGGGGCAAGTCTCCCCTCCGATCCGGACGTCAAACCGTTCGGCCGCCGGGAGTTGACCGGGGAAGTCAGTCCATCAGTCTGCTGAAATCGCATAAACGGGCGGAAAGCGGTTCCAGCGTGATTTCGGTTTCCTTTCCGTCGGCGGAAACCATAATGGTTTGCGGCTCCTGCTGCCAGTTGACGAAAACGGCGGCAGACCGTCGTCCGTCGGGAGCTTCCCAGCAGGAATGAAGAACCGCATCGAAATCACGTTCGCCATAATAAATTTTCATCGGAAACTTTTTACAGGAAACCGAAAACGGCGGTTTCAGCATTTTGCCGTATAAGAGGAAATCGGAATGCCGCCGCCTGAAATCATTCAATTTGCGGATCAGGCTGAGAACCGGTTTCTGCTCCGGTTTTTTCATGTTCCACGGTGCGACCCATCCCCAATGGATCAATCCGTTCTCCTCCAGGACAACGGACAGGAGATCGCCTGCGGCGAAGGCATAGGCGATACGGTAAAGCAGATTGTCGGGAGAGGCATCGCAGTCCAGGTGATATGAAATCCCGCATTGGTTGCCCATGAAATTGCAGATGTACTGATGAAAAACGAATTCATATCCCGGCACCGGGACGCCGCCCATATTCCAGGCGAAACTGGCCCGGAGATCATTCAAAGGAAGGTATTTCAGATAAGGATGGGCGGCCGCGGCTTCACTTCCGAGCAGTAGTCCCGATCCGGAACAGCGTTTCAGGACGGATTGCATGACTTCGGTCTGCCAAGGACCGGGAACGGGCGGATGCGAATGACCGCGCGCATAACAGGGATGAAAAGCCCCGCCGAGATTCTGATCGAAAAACTGAGCATAATCGATAATGCGGGGATCCAGTTTTGCAACCTCCGCACAAACCGTATCGGCCGGCCAGGATTCCGCCAGACACAAATCATATCCCAAACGCTGGGAATCCTCACCATTGCAGATGACTGCGTCGATTTCCCCGCGGGGACCGCGGATCATTACCTCTTCCAGATGGTTTTTCCGGCAGAAATCCTCCATGGAATAATCGGTCAGACAGCTTTTCTGGGTCCACGCGGTACCGGAACAGTAAACGCCGAGGAAATGTCCTTCGGCATGAAGCCGATCCGCATATTCCCGAAGACAGTCCTCTCCGCCGAACGGAGGCCATACATAAGGAGGAGCCCAAGGGGCGGTTCCTTCCCAATGCATCAGCAAAGCCATGATCCGGCTGCCGGTTTTATCCGCATATTCCCGCATCAGGGGCATCGCTGCCGAATAGGGGAAATAGTTTTTCAGCGGCGGCATGGGGCCGGTATCAATGCCGGTTCCCCGGACTGGATAAATCACGACCAGAGGGGATTCCCGGACCAAGGCGGAGAACTGTCCCCGAGGGGGCAGTTCGGTGTGCGTTTCCGCCCAGTCACGGTAGATCGCGCAGGCATCCATCCAGTCCCCGGGACCGGCCGTCAGCACATAGTCGAAATCACTGCGGTAGGGAGAAGCCGCGCCGCAGAATGTTTGCAGACTGAGCCGGGTGTTCCGGTCGCCTTCCGGGGCGAATTCAACAGCTTTGGTGCCGTGCTTCGCATCATGGGCACCGAAATAAAGGAAACGTCCTTCCCGCATCCAGGCCAGAAATTGCATCTGGCAAACCCCGGGATAATACCCGCCCTCCGGACCGTCCAGAAACCCCAGGATCCGATATTTGTTATGGGTTTTTTCCCGAAACCGGAGGTCATCGATCAGAATTCCTTCCGTACGGGGCCAGAACAGTTTTCCCGACGGCGGCAGGACCGGTTGTACGGGGTCTATCCATTCCAGCAGCCAGCCGTCCGGGACATTTTCCACCTCCGGCCGGAAACAGAAAAAATTCCGTTCCGCACGAACCCGGATCACGACCCGCAAATCCGGGAAATCCGCACAGCAGCGGAAGTCCATGCACAGCTGCTGCTCTCCGCACGTCCGGATCCGGGCCTGAAATTCATTGCCGCTCACGATCCGCAGGTTTCCCGCGCTATCCCGCAGCCCCAGGGTAAACGGAACGGGTGACGGAGCCAGCAATTCGCATCCATCCTGCTGCCAGGAAAGCAGAGCCCCGTTCGTTCCGGAAAATGTCAATGTACCGGATCCACTCTGCAAAAACATCATGTCACCGTCCGGAAGAAATACAGGGAACGATATGGCGCAGGGAATTGATCCGGATCAATCCGTTTTCATTAGCTTCCAACGGCTGCGGGGAATCCCGGTCGATCAGAACCGCCCAGCGTATGCCGGCCGCCAGCGAGGGTGCACAGTCATGTCCATATTCATCGCCGATCATCAATGTTTTATTCGGATCGAATTGCCCTGCCTTCAAAATTTTCGGAAAGTAATCGGGAGCGAATTTGCCCCGCGGGTCATGGAAGTAATTGCCGGAATAAAAGCCGGCCAAATACGGGGTTTCATCAAACTCCGCCAAGCTGCCGACCGCCATTTTCAGCAAGGTCATGCGACGGGAATTGGTAGTGGCGGAATAAATGGGGATCCCTCTTTTTTTCATCTCTTTCAGGAAAAAACCGAGGTCATCCGGCAGATCGATATAACCCTTCCAATCCTCCAGCATAACCTTCCACAGCTGTTCCTCTTCAATGCCGAATTTCTGAGCCCAGAAGAAAATACAGTTCTGGTCGAGGTCCTTCTGGCTGCGAATCAGACGGAGAGCCTGCTCGACAGAAATATTCCGTTTCCGCGCCAGCAGTTCCGCCAGCCGGACATCCGAACCGACCGGGACCCGGCCGCCCGGACGGATCCGGGTCATGGTTCCGTCCACATCCATCAGGATACTGGTGATTTGCAGTTCCGGCCCGGAACTTCCGAAACTGAGATCGTCTGAATTGCTCATTTTGCGGTTTCAAGATATTTTTTCAAGGCACCATGATGAATCAAAGCCTCCGCCTTTTTCGGATTGTTCCGCAAGCGCGGATCCGCAGCTATGATTCGCTCGACTGCCGGGAAAAATTCCCGTATCGCTTCCTGTGTCTGAGGATGATTTTTCGGAAGCGTCAGCATGGATGCGAAATAAACCGGCAGCATTTCCGTTTTTATCCGTTCGGTCAGGACCGGATCATTGCTGACTTTGGCAGCACCCTGCTTCAGGCATTTCAACGCATCCAGGCAGAACTGTTCGGTAAGCGGACAGTGAATGCCCCACCGGGAGAAGGGGAAACGTTTCTTATAATAAAGTGCCGGATCGGGCTTTTCATAGAACCATTTCCAGGTTGAACCGATGATCCGTTTTTTCACCCATTGATTGTAGAAACGGAATCTCCAGTCCAGCCATTTCTTCCGGTCTGATTTGTAGTCCCATGAATTTTCGTCATGCAGGAGCTTCAAATATTCGACGACCGAATCTCCGGCGGCGCCGAAATACAAACTGCAGAATTCCCGAATGCCTTTGTCCACATCGTAATACGGATTCCACAACAGTTTCGCCAGGATGTAGGAGCGGACTTTGCATTGTGCATGGGACGGCAGCCAATTCAAGTCTTCCACGAAGATGGAGTTTGCGCCGACCCGCGCGGCATAAGCCATGTTATATCCCAGCGGACGCAGGTGGGGATTCGGGTAATATACCGGGTTTTTCATAATAGTGAGAGAAAGCCAGAGCTGAGTGTGTTTCGGCCATTCCGCCAGCTGTCCGGCGATATTGCTCAGACCCGGTGCATAATCGTCCAGCAGACCGCCGATCCGGTTGTGGTCGCCTTCGTCCACCCGGCAGAAATAGTTCATCCGGATCGGGCAATAGCGGACGCAGGTATTCGGTCCCAGATTCACATCCGGCGGAATCTGCGTTGTATGATAAGCGTAACTGCCGATCAGGAGATCGGGATATTTTTTATGAACTTCCTTGGCGACATCCCGGAAAAAAGTAAACCAGGCATCGCTTTTCGTATTGGATTTCTTTCCCCGCTTCACGTATTCCGCTTCGCACAAGGCGCATTCACACGGATCCGGACCGTCCATGCGGGACAGGTCCATGAAGTCCATCTTCGGATATTTGTCCAATGCGGCCAGCATTCCCTTGGCGACCAGTCTTTTCACATCGGGATTCGAATAGCACAGCTGGCTGAAAGTAAACGGACGTTTCCGGTTCCCGCGGTGATCCACGTATTCGGCAAAATACTGCGGATATTCCTTGAATGCCTGTTCCGGGGTATATTTCCGTCCGTTTTCCTTTTCCAGCCCGCGGCACAGGAAATAAAAGGTGTTATGCCCCTGCGGGATGCCGTAATTCTCCTGTTCCAAATGGTGCTTGAGCCGCTGGCGGCGTCCCCAGGTCGCGTCTCCGGCGAAAATGTTGAAAAGAAGCCGACGACGGAAAACCGGCTGATAATAAAAATCCAGCCCTTCAAGCCGGACTTTCGGATTTTCCGGCAGATAGGTCGTCTGCGGGGTCAGCCAGCGGACTCCCATGACTTCTTCCAGAAAATGATAGACCCCGTTCAGAGTTCCCTGTACTGTGCTGCCGGCAATATCCAGATTTCCGTTTCGGCAGACGATGCGGAATCCTTCCGGGCCGGTCTTCGCCGCATCCACCGGGCCGGCTTTCTTTCCCAGACGGATATGCTTGCCTGCAAAAGGCGAAGTGGAAAGCGAGGCATACATCTGTTCCAGATGCTCGTGAAGCTCCTGGCCGGCAATCTGATCTTCCGATCCGTATTCAAAAACCGGCGCAGTCCCGGCAAGACCCATCCAGCCGGTGAGTGACAGCACCGCCAGCAAACAGTTTTTCGAACTCATTTTTCCTCCTTCAACTTGGCTGCATCCGCTTTGAACCGGGCCGCGATCTGGTCCTCCGAGAGAACAGTCGGATAGAAACATAAATCATACAGCCGGCCATCGAAAAACCAGGGATTCTGCGATACGCTGAAGGAATCCCGAAAAGCGCCGGTTTCTTTCGGCATCCTGGCCGTACCGGCAAGCTTACCGTCCAGATAGAAACTTATAAGTTCCTTTTCACGATCGAAAGTGAGCGCGAAGAAATACCATTTCCCGGTCTGCAGATCATCCTGTGCGCGGAGCAGATTACCGGGAATGCCTTTGATTCCCCAGTTGTAATAGATTTCCGCCTTGTAATTCCCGGCAGGCTTTACGGAGAACAGGCGGATTCCCCAGCACGGCGGACGGGTCGTATTGGCCACGATCATGCTGAACGGCGTGTTGATCGTTTCCGAAGATGCCCAAACCGAGAAAGAAAAGGATTTTTTCTGCAGCGGCAGATTTCCGATCAAAAGCTGTTTCATATCCTTTTTCAGGCGGATTTCGGCTCCCTCGCGTGAAATCAGGACCGGCCCCCACGCACGACCGTAAGTCCGGACCGGAAAGCCTTTGACGTCTTTTTTCCCGTCATCCAGATAAAATACCGGTTTTTCGCTTTTCACTCCCCTGAGCTTCAAAGGCTGCGTAAAGGCTGTTTGTCCTGCGGCCGCGAGAGTCAGCAGACTTATCACCATGAAGAAAACACTGCTGTATTTCATTGAAAATCTCCTTTCAAACGAATTGGCTTTTACAAACTGAGTCCATCCCGGTCATGATAAAGGTAACGTTCGTCAAGGTTGTCCATATTCGTACCGGGATATCTGATCCGAGCCCAGCGGGTATATCCGACACTGCCGTCGGCGAACAGAATATTCAAGCCGTTGCTGTGATGTCTGGCCAGCCTCCACCGATGCTCGATATTGAATCCATCCAGAGTATAAGAATTGCTGGTCGAGGTTCCTGCCGTATTTGAAACCTTTCCGGCCTGGGCGAGTTCAGTTATCAGGAATTTGCGGGACGGGGCCTTGATCTGCTGAAGCTTGATCCCGGATTCAGACATCCGCCAGCTGCCTCCCCGGATGATGTATTGATTGGCTACATAGCATAAAGTGCGGAAATTGTCGAACTTCGTATCGTGGGAAGCGCACCGCAGCAGGTTTCTGTTCTTGAAATAGGGGAACAACGCACCGTATGTGCCATCGTATTTATACCAGATGTTTCCGGTGGTCAACCCGTCCCGGTTCCAGTAAAAGTAATGGTAGTCGTCAAGATACATATTGGTTGCCAGTCCCAGCTGCCGCAGATTGCTGATACAGCCGGAAGCCCGGGCTTTTTCCCTTGCCGAGTTCAATGCCGGCAGCAGCATGCCCGCCAGAATTGCGATGATCGCAATTACGACCAGGAGTTCGATGAGCGTAAAACTGCGGTTTCGCTTCAAAGATGAATGATGATCCTCCGCTGCTCTTAGAACTGTGGAGGACAGAGAGATGAAAGATGAAAACTTGTTCATATTCTGTTCCCTTTCTGTTGTTTCCTGCATTTTGTGAAGGTCTTTCTTCTTCCAATGAGTTAATATAATGTTCTGCAAACAAAAATCAAGCCCGATTAACATTAAAAATAGCTTTTTTTGATATTAATGTGCCCGGCGGTTACTTGACAAACAGAAATAAACGGGGTATATTCCTGCTTTTGGAAGGAGATTCCCATATGAACAAAATAGATGTGGAAGGAAACTTCATCCCCATGTACCGGGAACTTGTGGAAAGGCTCGGAAACGATATTCTGGAGGGCGAATATCGGGATGGTGATTTCTTCTGTACGATGAAAGAAATCTGCAGCCGGTACAAGGTATCGATCACCACTGCCCGCAAAGCCATATCCTGCATGGTTCAATCGCAGATTTTGATTTGTAAAAGCTCGCGGGGAATTTATATCCGTTCGACCTTGCCCCTGAAGGCGGCCAGATTATTGTCCAACACGATATTGATCTGTGAAGGACACTCCGGCTATTCCAGCTATTTTTCTCTCCGGCTGGGTGCCATGCTCCGCGAATTTTCCGCAGCCGGATATACGACGCAGATTGTCCGGGAAGACAGTCTGACGCATGAAATGCTGGAAATGGTTGCCAATTCCATGAGTGCGGTGGTTTTCAACACGTTGGCAGCCAAACGGTTTGACCGGTTCGTCCGATCCTCTCACCGCTGCCCCATTCTGCTGGAACATTTTATGCAGGAATTTGAAAATGTTGCCAATCTGATCATGGTCAAAGAAGACTTTCAAAACGAAATCCGTCAGACGATCGACTTTTTCCGCGGGAAAAAACAGGTTGTTGCCGTAATTTCCGACCGGCAGTCGTACATCCAGCGTTATCAGGATGCATTTCGCAACGCGGACTGGAAGTTGGAGGAGCTGGAAATAGATGCTTCATCCATGGCGGCGGGACGTGCGGCGGTTGACCGTCTGGCACAATATCCGTCAGGAACCGGTTTCTGGGTTCAGGAGGATCATTCGGCTCTCGGGATCTGGGATGGATTTATGGCACGAGGACGCGATTTGCGCACCGAACACGCCATTCTGGCTTCCGCCAATCCGCGGTTTGATTATACGATGGAAATCGGGCTGCCGATCATCGGATCGGATCCCATCTGTCTGGGCAGCCGGGCCGCGCGCGAACTTTGCAAATTTTTGAAAACCGGAGCGGGAAACCGCCTGGTCGATATTCCGATTGAAACCAATTTCAATCATGGGGATCCCGGCGATACTCTTCCGTCCTGACAACCGCCGTGACATGAAAAAATGTCCGGTTCCGCAAAAAAGGTGGTTTTGATTGTAACTTTGAATCGGTAAAACGGAGGATTAAGATGACCCCGTCGCACATCGCAAATCATCATGGCGTCCCGACCCTGTTCATCGACGGACAGCCGGAAGCGGCAATGGCCTACATGACCTATTTCACAGAAGACGGTCATTACCGCCAGTTCCGGGAAGCCGGATACAGATTGTTTTCCGTATCGGTATTCTTCAGCGATCAGGGAATCAATGCAACGACCGGGATCCGGCCTTTTTCCCCGGGAATTTTCCGGGAAAAGGGAAAAGCGGATTTTTCCGTTTTCGACCGGCAGATGGAACATATTCTGGCGGAAGTTCCCGATGCCCTGATTTTCCCGCGGGTCAATACATCCATGCCGCGCTGGTGGGAAGCGGAAAATCCGGAGGAATGCAACGATACCGGCTGTTACGGGAAACCGCCGCGGAGTTGTTTTGCTTCCCGCAAATGGCTGGAACAGACTCTGTCCATGCTGGGACAATTTCTGGACCATGCGATACAGTCACCTTATTCCAGTCATATCTGCGGCTGGCAGCTGGCAGGTGGAAACACCGAAGAGTGGCTGAGTTTCGACCAGAACGGCAATACCGGCCGGCGCGCGAGGGAAGAATTCGCCCGGCGGAATCCGGGAAATTTCCAGGAACATCAATTCCGGCGTTTCCTCAGTGAGATCACGGCGGAAACCATTTGCACTCTGGCTGATTTCGCCAAAAAAAAGACGGAGCGCAAGGTCATCATCGGGGCGTTTTACGGCTACCTGTTCGAAACCCCGGACTGGCAATCGGCAAATCACGCACTGCGGAAAATTCTGGAATGTCCGGATATCGATTTCTTATGCGCCCCGATGGCGTATATCGCCCGTAAGATCCCTGGCATGGACTGGCCGTACATGCTGCCGCTGGAATCGCTGAAACGAAACGGAAAACTCTTTTTCTCCGAATATGATACCCGGACCTGCTACACCCGTTTTCTGGCGGACTGCCATCCCGGCGCCTGCCCGGACAATGAGTACCGGATGTCTATCTGGCTGGGACCGGATTCCGAGGCGGAAACTTTGGAACATCTGCGGATGAATTTCTGCCGCCAGGTCGTTTCCGGATGCGGATCGTGGTGGTTCGACATGTTCGGCGGCTGGTATGATTCCCCGGTCCTGATGAAGCAGATGGCGGAATTCCGGAAACTGATGGATCTTTTCCTGAATGATCCGCACAGGGAAAGTATTGCGGAATGTTCCGCATGGATTGACGAACAATGTTTCTCCGGTCTGGAGCATCCGGAAGATTTCCAATGCTGCAAAACCGGGCGATTTGCCATTGCGAAAAGCGGTATTCCCGTTGACTTCTATGAAATCGGCGACTTCAAAAGGGAAATCGCCCGTTATCGTGCAGCGGTATTTTTCGTTCCGGCCCCCACACCGGCTCTGCGGGAGGCTCAGAATTACTGCCGGCAGCACGGGATTCCTTTCCTGGAGATCCGCGGATCCGAAGAACCCGATGCCGCGGAGATTCGGAAGTTTGCCTTGAACAGCGGATGCTTCCGCTACTGCGAAAATATCGGATCTACGATATACGCTTCCCGCAATCTGCTGGGGATTCTGGCGGCGGAAAACGGCTGTTACCATTTGCATCTGCCGGAAAAACGCAAGTGCTTCCGGCTGTTTCATCCGGACGGACCGGAATGGACAGATACGCTGGAAACGGAATTGAAAAAAGGTGAAATCGCTGCGTGGAGACTGGAATAAAATGCAATGGGAAGTTGCATCTTCCATAAAATCTTAAAACACCGTACAGGATACCAGACAACAGGAGATTGTGATGTCGGCACTTCATGACAAGATCGGGAAACGGGCATTGGAACTGCTGCCCGAATGGGAAGCCGCTTTCTGGACTGCGGAATCCGCCAACATTCCGGATTATTGCTTTTACCCGGATACGCATTTGGCTTCGCAATGGGAAAATCCGGAAAAATTGTCCTACTATGAAAAATACTGTCTGCTGCCCGACGGTCATTGCATCCCGCACGGGCCGCTGGATTCCAAATGGAACGGCATTGGATTTTCCGGCAACAGTTCGGATCCGGGCCCCGAGGAGCAGATTATCCGATATTATCTGAAAACCATTCTGGACCTGCTCCGTGCAAAGGACGTCACCGAATCCGCCCGCTTCGCAGGCACTTTTGCCCATATGATTCAGGATTTCTCCACCGCAGTCCACCTCATCAACAACCCTCTGCTCAATAATCTTTTCCCCGCCGAAAACGGAAAATATTTTTTCTATCACCGGCTGGTTGATTCCTGGCCGTTCCATCCGGAGGACATTTCCGGTGAGCCGAAGCTTCTCGGCCGCACGCTGGATGAAGCGGCCTTCGTCATTACCGAAAAATTAGGATCGGCAATGGAACGCGGTCTGGGCCGGGTGGTCCCGTTTCTCTCCGCGATACGGGATGGGTGCAGGGAAGAAGCCGACCGCATCAGCCAGGCGATGAATGGAGATGCCGTTCTGTTTACCGCGGATCTATGGCATACGCTGTTCTGCATTGCTTTTCAACGCTTCTCCGAAACGGATATCCGCCGCCTTTCCCAACGGGATCTGACCGATAACCGGATGATTCTGAGTTTCGATATGAAATTCGACCGGGAATCATTCCGGAAAGCGGGAATTCCGTTTTACCCGACCCTGTATCCGGGAAGTGATCCCTGCCGCGCCCGCCTCTCCACTGATCCCTATCCTTATGAACCGGCTGTGGACTTCGCTTACGACGGCAAGGGAAATCTGATCCCGCTGGCCTTGCGGATCGAAGGAAAAACCGTTTCCGGGAAACGGGGTATCGCAACGGGCGGATACGGAATCGCCACCTATCATGTCCCGGGCAGCTTGTTTTCCGAACTGGACGTCTGGGCCGGAGTGCATCCCGATTCGACCTCGGACCGGGAGATGACTTTTGCCGTCTGGTGCTATGAACTGGAACAGCCCCTCATGGCTCTCGGAAAGGCCGCCCGGAATTCCTCTGCGCTGCATTGGGTCGTTCCTCTGCCGGAAACCTGCCGGACCATCAGTTTGTTATGCGCCGGCGGCGACCGCAATACCTCAGGGATCTGGCTGTCTCCGGTATTGAAGTCACGCTTGGGATAATTTCAGCCGTTTCCGCGACTCCGTTCTTCCTCCGGCAATCGTTTCCATTTTTTTACCAGACATAGTGATGTCAGGCAGCACGCTCCAATACGGTGGAAACTTGGCAGGAATTGTTCTTACTGCACTCCGAAAAGCGGTTTTGAGCTCAAATTTCAGGGCCGATGGTCCGGCGTATTGTACGCCCGGCACGCATTCCGGCAAAAAAAAGCGTGCAGAGTTATTTCGGATCGTCTTTTTTTTGTTCCGCCGCGATTTCACGCCGCACTTCCATCCAGGCCCAGCGGACCATATTTCTGGCTTCCTCTTCTACATCTTCTGGCGACAACTGTCTTCCGGTATCATCGTAAAATCGCGGAGTCTGGCCGATCAATTTATCCCAAATCAGATCGCGAAAAAGTTCACCAGACGGAATGTCATCCATTTGCGATACATCCGCTTTTCTCCAGATTGTTTCCACGTAACTTTTTAATTGGTTCGCCGCGTATCGGTCCGCCTGCTCTCGCTTTGCCACATAGCGGGGATGGTTCACGATCTGTTCGCGGGGGACTTGCACAGTTTCCAAATACTGCTGAAGCGCCTCAGTCACCGCATCGATCTGCTTCCAGGGTGGTTTGCTGAGCCAATCGGCCCTGAGGGTAAAACTTCCCCGGGGTTTCTCAAGGATGATTCCTGCCGCCAGACAGATGCTGATGACATGATTCCCCAGAGGAAGCGGCCGTTGCCGGGCATTCCCCCGCGCCTTTACATAATCATAGTCCTGCCCCTGAAATTCTTCGTTAAACTCTTTCCGCCTGTGCTCATTCCGAAGAAAAGAAATGAAATCCTCATCGATCCTGATATCAAGCGCGGACCAGAAGAGATCAGCCCATTTGAAAATGGAGAGATAATAATCTTCCGCCGGGCTGGAACAATCGGTGAACTCCGTTCCCGGCGGGGCAATGGTCCATACGAAGGTAGTTCTTTTGGTTTCGCCGATCGCCCACTTCAGATCTTTATCTTCAGGCTGGGGCGGATAGTTTTGATCGAAAATTAACGGCATGATCGCTGTTCCTCCATAAACAAGTTTTCATAACTTTTTTACCAGGATGCTCGGGATCGGATTTATTATAGCATTCCGCCGGAAAATGTCAAGAAATTATACGGGTTTTGGGGAGATTTCCTGACGGTTTTTTTGCTGCTGAGATCATTCGAAATTGTAATTTATAACAGAAAACAGATAAAAGTAAACTGAAAATCCTGCTTTTTTTCGACATTTTGGAAGCCAGTGGAAAGTAAACTGCCGAATCAAATTTTTTTGAAAAAAACAGTTTTTTCTGCCGGAAATAACCCCGTATGGGTAATATAAAAATTAAAAATTGGAATTTTAATTTTTTGTGTTCTTTGACAATTCAAAATCTCCAATACGGATTTTCTGCAGGGGGGATATCTCTGCCAAAATCCCGGCGGCCGGAGAAACGTTTCCCTCACATTTCAATTACAAACAACAAACAAAAAACAACAAACAAATAAGGAGAACCACTATGGAAAAAACCATCAGCGAACAAATCGAACACATGGAACTGGACGACCGCATCCACGTCATCCGTCAGGATCTGACCGGCGATCCGCTCCTGAGCGGCAAACTGGTCAAAGCTGCTCGTGAAAACCAATGGGTGGAGGTCGAAAAACTCCTTTCCCAAGGCGCCGATCCGAGGATCTGCCGCAGCGGCGATGCATACGGCGTGCAATCCGCGCTCTTTTACGCGCTCCTGGCAAAACGCTACGACATGGCAGAGAAACTTTACAAGGCCGGCGACCGGCTGGATGATCTGATCCCCGAAGACGAGGATACCATACACCTGTCAACGGAAACATTGGCGTTTCTGGCTTTCTCCATGCGGAACGGAGACAATTATTTCCTTGACGAAAGCAAAAATCTTCCCGAGTGCTGCCGCTGCTCCGCATTCGTGCAGATTGGAGAACTCATGCCGCAGGCGAGTCCGGAGGAGCTGAACCAAAGCATCGCCCCGACCGTCCATTCCTGGATCCGGCATTTCAAAAATCCGGAGGTTTACAATCAGATCCTCGAAGACCTTCTTGACCGCGGCGCCAGACTTTCCGATCCGGAAAAGCAGGAACTGCTTGACTGCGTCCACCGCCGTTTCCACCATTGCCCGAAGGTCTTCCATCCCGGACAGGAGGCGGTAGACAAGCTGGTTTCCCTCATCAGGCGGACATAAAAAACGGCGTTTCATATATGACAGCCATAATGGTAATGCAAAATTACCTTATGGCTCAAACTGGATTGGGAAACGATCGTCTCCCGCCGCAGCAACGGTCATGACTGGAGCAATCTGCTGTGTCTGAAGCCTGAATATGCGGACAAGTGTCCGTGGGAAAATCTGTCCGGCTGTAATTGGAGCTACCTTTTGATCGACCAGCCGCCGTCCGCGGATTGATGTAATCCCTGGTCGCGACTCAATCGGCATGGCAGAAAGGCGATCGGGAGAAAGTTGACACGGATTTACTGCCGGAGACATCACGGTATTTTTCCCGTTTTTTCTCCTGTTCGGGTTAACGGGGGTTTCGTTCTCTCGTGATATCCGTCATCATGATGCGGCCTGGCCTTTGTTCGACAGAAGAAGCAACGAAGATAACCTCCCAATCCTGCGCTGGATTCCTGCGTCTTCTTACCTCCAACTTCTCCCCTAAATGCATCAGATCGGTAACCAACACTTTTTCAAACATTATCAACACATTCCGTTGCAAAAAACCTTCCAATTTTGTTTAATCGCATGCAGGGAGGTTATAGTTACGGTCGCGGGGGAAGCTGAAGACGATCAGTTTTCGGAATTGCTTGCGCCGAGAGGTGGTCATGAATTTGGGTCTCATACGGACAAAACTGTCCGGGCCTCTTGACGTCCATGAATCAACGAAATATGTCACAATTCGCGCGACTGAGGCGGGAAGTAATGAAGCCGGGGATACGTCCCTGTAGGTGCGCCCTCCGGGTTAGCCTGCCCGCCTTAACGGCTTGTCAAGGCGAAAAAAAATCCGGCAGAAGCCGGATTTGTTGTAGACTGATGGAGTAGTGACGATTTTTGCAAACTGCCCTGAAAAAAAGCCATTATACTCCAACATTTAACCAACTTTAAATAATTTACCCCATATACGGTTAAATGTCAAGTCCAGCCTTTCAAAAAATACCATTTTACAAATTTTATTTTTTCAGGTAGGTCCTGAATTCCGCCTGCATCTGACCGGCAATACTGTCGGGGACTCCGGCCTCCATGGCGAAATCGCCAAATGCCAGCGCCGTCTCACATACCGTATTGATGATTTCCTGCGGCTTGGAGATGTCAAAATGCTTTGCCGCCGCAATGAAGTCCTCGGCGCGGAAGCCATCACGTTTTCCGTTGATGGACATCTGATGCTGTCCTGTCCACTTCGAACCTGGTTTATATGCCCACGCCATATCATACGCCGGTGCGAGGTGCCAGACCCCGTCTCTTGTCATAAAAAACGATATATTTTTGGTGTGGTCATCATGATTGCGGACAACCGCATTGAACACCATTCTGCGGAACAATTGGGATTTCTCGGCCGGAAGCAGTTTCAGCTTTTCCATGGTGTCAAATGCCTGCTCGTAGGAATTCGCGACGGGGTTGTTGTAATCCATGTGCCGCATTGCGCAGAGGGTCTGTACATGAACTTTCTGTCCGCCGACCCGATCAAACCGCCTGGACATGAAGTGCGCACAATCTCCGTCTTCCTGAAGGCGGCATTCACTCATCTGGATCCCCGCGGCCTTTGCCATCAGGTAATAAGCATACTCGATGCGGCCATAGGATTTTCCATCCTTCTGAACATCGAATTTCAAAAGCCAGTAGTCGCATCCGGCGGGGGCATCGACCTGACCGGAAAAAACTTCGTTCGTTTCCGGATTCCACGCGATCACGGCTTTGGGACGAGCTCCTCCAGCCGAGGAACCGACTTGCAGGATGTCGTGAAAAGCAGATTTTTTATCTTCCAGAGAAAATTTGATCGATTCCCGTTTCCGCATGATCTCCGCCGCCAGCATGGAAAGCGCGTTGACATTGATTTTCTGAAATTTCCGTACCCGCGACAAAGCCGGTTTGAATTCCAGAGCACCCATGCCGCGCTTCCCGATATAGCATAGCTTTTCTACCGGATCAAATGAGTTTTCGGCACGTCCCCTCGACCGCAAAAAAGCATTGATGACCGCATTCCCGAAGTAATCCGGCAACGAGTCGGCCAACAGTCCCGGCAGTCCCTGATAGGTTTCCTCGGAAAGTCCGGGAAAACTGTAGACCTGCTGTCCGGAAATCGGCATCATCAAGGGAGCAAGTTCCAGATTCTGCTTTTTGAATTTGGCATCGTATTCAAAAAAAGCGAGGCGCAGTTCAGAGTCCCAGCCGACCGTCCCGACGAGCGAGTCCCAAATAAAAACATTACACAGTGTTGTTATGCTCATGATTTTCTGGATGCTTTCCGGCGTTCCTTGCCATGGAGTTTTGCCAACTGGATCGGACTGACTGGCGGCATGGGCAGAAATGTATCCAGCGAATCCAGCGCGTCAAGCGCGGTCAGGACGCGGATCAGGTTTGCCAGAGTGGAACCTTTCCCGTCTTCCAGCCGCGCCACCGATGCCAGCCCGATCCCGGCACGGACTGCCACCTCTTTCTGGGAGAGATCCCGGTTCAGCCGATACCGTTTGACCCGCTCCCCGATTTCATGTAATGCCTGTTCCGTGTTCATTGGACCTCCTCTTGTGTTGCCATACAATATAGCACGAAACATGAAAATGTCAAGATAACAAATCAAAAATGATTGAATTTATGATGTTTTAACCAATAACAAATCATTATTGATGCTTTATCTCAACCAGATTGCGGGAATAAATCGTCAGCCAGGCTGACGTTTTGCCGCGGTATCGCGGCGCGGTTTACGAGGGCGAGCAGGAAGGCATCATCCCGCCTGACCTCTGGGAAAAGGTGCAGACGTCCTTCCGGGCAGGCAAAGACGGACACAAGCAGTCCGGCCAAACGCTGAAACCCTTTGCCGGGATCATCTACTGCGCCACTGCAACGCACCGATGTTCATCGCCACGGCGACCAAGCCCAACGGGCGGCGGTATGAGTATTACGTCTGCCATGTCGACGAAAAGCGGGCGCATCGGCAATGTCCGCTGCACCGCGTCCCGGCGGAAGCGCTGGAAAAACTGCTGCAGGACCGGATCGCCGTCCTGCTGAAGACGCCGACCATGCTGGCGAACATCTGCAAGGGGGAACTACGGGATATCCTCGACACCAAACAGGCGGGAGAGGCGCTGGACGGTCTCTCGACCATATGGAGCGCGATGTTCCCCGTGGAGAAATACAACATCATCCATTCTCTGATCCGGCGGGTGCTGGTATTCGAAAACGAGGTGCGGATCATGTTTCACGCCAAAGGCATTGTCGAACTGCTGAAAGAGGCTGGGCTGGACTTCAGCATCTCCACGGAGAATTCCGGCGTGGAGTGCGTTCTGACCGTGCCGTGCAAACTGCACCGGTCTGCCGGACGGGTGAGCATGCATTCCTCTGACACCGGGGACACGCCGCGACTCCCTATTCATGCCGCACTGATACAGGCGCATCAGGGCATGGCGGAACTCATTTCCGGCAAGGCGACGACTATGCGGGAAATCGCGAAAGAATACAAGATGGACCGCTCCTTTGCGGCGCGGACGCTCCAGCTGGCGAACCTCGCGCCGGACATCGTGAAGATGATCTGGGAGAACCGCCAGCCCGTCAGTTTGACGCTGGACAAACTCCGCCGCGGCATCCCCGACAGTTGGGAAGAACAGCGCAAACTTTTCCTCGGGGAATAGTCGCCCTGATGCCCTCCGCATCGGTCATAACGGCTGATGCGGAGGTTATGTTTTGCTTCTGAAACGAAATTATAATAAATGGATAGGCCAAAGTTCTTCGATTTTTTTATAGTTATCCATTATTATAAATTTTTCTCTGCCAATAGAATCTTTCAACTCCTTTGGGAAGATAGCCATATCTTTATACGTATCTACGACAACAAATGCAATTTGGTCATATTCAAAACAAAAATCATGCGTTACCCGCCATTCTCTTTCATGAGAAAAATCAACAATTTGGCTATAGGGATGAAATTTTTCCTTCAACGCTGGAGGTGTATACGCAGGCCAAAACGGAGTTGCGAAAGCGTCTTTCATCCTGTCTCCTTTCCAACCTTGTGTTTCCCAGTAATCGCACCTTACATAATACGCCGGGGCACCACCAGCAGCAAAGACGCGCCCTTTGTCAAAGCCAACGCCGTACGGAGAGTAGCGACGAGCATGATCAATTAAACTGGTCCACGGACATTCTGTGAAGCAGGCAGCTAAACTGTTGGTCCATGGCATTGATGAAGCAAAAATCTTCTTTTCTTTGAGTATGCTGACCAAGTTATTGAAAGCAGTATTTGTACCGTCTTTTCCGTTCTTCGTAAAGTGAGCTAAATAATTGGACAAATCGGGGCGGTTCGGCATAATGGTTTTTCCTTTCATAGAGTTCCGTTTAATTTTACTACCTCAATTGTACTGAAATAGCACATATTTTGAGAAAATCAAGTCAAATAATCACTTTTTTGAATCACGTGCCACATCTACATTCGTAATGAAACGCTGGCGTCATCGTTTCCTGTTCGGAACGGGGGATGCCGACGGCATTCGCATACGTTTTCCAGCGCGACACCACGCCGGTTGTCTTCTTTAAGATACTTTCCGCTTCACGGGCGGAAAGCCGGAAGTCCGGGGCAACTTGCAGCGCCAAGGAAAAATCGAGGGCATTATCGGACTCGGAAATGTTCAGAGACAGCCCGTATCCCTGAGGATTCGGGTTGATATCGTAAGCGGGCGACAGCCTCCATCCGGCTTTCGACAGCAGAAAGCCGTGATTGCGCAAATGGTCGTCGGTATTGGAAACCGCGATGGAAAAGACGATCCTGCGCCAAAGTTCGCGCAAATCGCGTTCAGGTTCCGTACCGTAGCGCATGATGAACTCCGCCAGTTCGAGATAACTGCTGCCGTCCTGAAAATCCGCACCGTCGGTTTTGCCCAGCAGCGTCATGGCAGAGGAAAAATGGATGCGTTTTTGCCCTTGTCGGTCAAAGCGTTTGACTAAATACGTCGAGCCGTATTTGGAAAACTTTTCCAGTTTGCATTCCGGGACATCTATTCCACTTTCCCTTGCCATTTGCATAACGGTATACTCCCATGCGGAAACATTGGAATGGTCGTCGTGTCCGGGAAACTTGGCGATCCACAAAGTTCCATCCGGAGCAGCGATGGTCGCTTTCGGTCGCGCGCCCCCCAGCGACGAACCCGGTGCGATCAGCATATTCAGCCATTTTTCATGTTCGCCCGGGTCCCGGTCATCGTCAAGTCTGCGGCAGGCTTCCTCCAATTCACGAAGCCTCGCCCAGGGCGGTGCCGCCAAATTGCCGTCATTGTTCAGAAAACAGCCATCCTCTTCGGTTTTGAACCGCAGAGCGCCCATCCGGGTCTCATCGTAGACCCCGAGCAGGAAATCGGACTCCTGCAGAACTCTTGGCTGTTCCCCGGCTTTTCTCGCACGCAGAGCCTCGCGCCGCAGGATCAATTTGCGTCCCCAACGGTCAGGTGCGGAATCCATGAAAATGCCGAAATTGCTTTTCGCAGTGAACTGCGGTCCCGCATAAAGCTGCAAGTCGGGATCGAGGATCTGATCCGGGTGTTTTCGCAGCCATTCTCTTTCGAACTCGAACGAAAAAAATTCTTTCCCGCGAGTCGATTGGACGGAAATCACGCCGAGACGTTCCGGTCTTTCCGCGTTGTGGTCGAAGTAAACGTATATCCGGTTCCGGTCACTCATTTCGAACTCCGTTTGGATGCCCGTCGGCGGACCGTCAGTCCGGCATCCTGTATTTTTCTGCCCAGCTCATCATCCAGCGCGACTTTCGACATATCCCCGTCCAGTCCCAGCGTCATCAGCACCTGCATATAATTGCCGATGGCGACCGAAGGAGACCCGGCTTCGATTTTCGCCAGTGTCGCAATACTGATCCCGGCGCGTTCCGCTTCGAGTTTGGCGGTGACATTGCGCCGGAGACGTGCCAGACGGATATTTTCCCCCAGACCGGATAAGATCCTTTCCAACCGTGGCAGCAGATCAACAGTTTTCTTCGGCATATCATATTCCTTTCCCGCTTAACAACTCTTAAAATAGCATTTATTTTGAAAAAATCAAGTTATATGATTAGTTAATCGGTTAATTTTATGAAAAAATCATTCCTCGTGCAGAGGTCATTCTTTCGCACTTATTGAAAAACGGGTAGTATCGGTTTTTGCAAACTCCCGTTGGATGTTGAGCTCGAAATCGGAGGGGGTCAAGTCCCCCTCGGAAGCCGTAAAAGTTAGAGGATTTGCCGATTTTAGAGAAAGCCGGGGTTTTGCGGTCTCTCAAACCGCACGGCAAAGGGGCGATTTGAGGTCAAATTCGGGGCGGAATGGCAATAAAAAAGGCAACTCGTTTGAGTTGCCGGGAAAGTCATGGTGGAGTAGATGAGACTCGAACTCACGACCCCCACACTGCCAGTGTGGTGCTCTAGCCAACTGAGCTACTACCCCGATCGAATTTCAGTAATATATACCACTATTTTCAGAAATCAAGCCGGATTTCAAAGAATTTTCATTTTTTCCAGAAAGACGGCAGGAAGAAAATCATCACCGTATACAATTCCAGCCTGCCGATCAGCATTTCCAACGCCATCAGCAGTTTCGCCGGAGCCGATACCCAGGCGAAACTCTGATCCGGAGCCAGCTTGCCGAAAGCCGGTCCGACGTTGCTGATACAGGTAACCGACGCCGAAATCGCCGTCAGCAGATCCATGTCGCAGACAAAGGTAAACAACAGCTGAAACACCAGGGCGGTCAACATGTAGATCATCAGGAAACCGAGCACCCGGTTGATGGTGGAGACGGCCATGCGGTCCCCATTCAGCCGGATATTCTGCAGTGAATGCGGGAAAATATTGCGGCGCAATTCGGAAAAGGAAAATTTCCAAAGCAGGATCATGCGCATGCATTTGATGCCGCCGGAGGTGGATCCGCCGCATCCGCCCATGAACATCAGGCTGAAAATGATTACTCCGGCCGTGGTTGGCCAGACCGTATAATTGGCGGTGGAAAAACCTGTGGTGGTGGAAATGGACACCACCTGAAACGCGGCGGCAAGCAGTGAATCTTTGATATTATGATGGTACGCAATGCCGGTCCCCGGTTCAATGAGATCAGAGAAAAACAGATATCCGGCAATAACGAGCGATGAACCGAGCAGGATCAGGAAAAAAATCCGGAATTCTTCATTGATATAATCTTTGAGAGGAAGCCCGTTCAAGGCACGGAAAAGAAGAATGAAGTTGCACCCGGCCAGGAACATGAAAACAATGATGACCAGCTGGATATATGGGTTGGAATAATAGGCGATGCTGCTGTTTTTGGTGGAAAAACCGCCGGTGGAGATCGTGGCAAAGGAATGACAGACTGCGTCAAAGGTCTCCATGCCGCCGAAAAGCAGAAAGATCGTTTCCGCCAGAGTCAATCCGCAATAAACCAGCAGCAGGATCTTAGCGGTGCTGGCAATGCGGGGCGTGAACTGGTCGCTGCGGGTTTTCACCCCGGGGACTTCGGCATTGTACAAAGCCTGTCCGCCTTTTCCGAGAATAGGCAGGAACGCCATGGAAAACACCACGATCCCCATACCGCCGATCCAGTGGGTCAGCGCCCGCCAGAACAGGATGCCTTTAGGAAGACTTTCTATCCCTTGCGGAAGAGCATATCCGGAGTAAAGCTGAAGATCACTGCTGATGACCGAGGCGCCCGTGGTCGTAAATCCGGAGAGGGTTTCGAAAATGGCATCATACCATTTCATCCCGACCACTAAGGAAAAAGGCAGAGCACCGAAGATGGAGATCAGCAGCCATCCGAACGTCACCACGGCGAACCCCTCCCGGAAACCGGGCTGTCCCGATGCCTTGCGGGTAACAAAAATACCGATCAGTCCGGCCGCTGCGGCAATTCCCCCGCATGCCAGAAGCTTGAAGATGTCGCGTTGAGAATCGCCCATGCTGTAAGCCACGCCGGAACACAGGCCGACAGCAACACCCTCCAGCGCGATCAGCCAGGAAATGGTTTGAAAGACCAGACAGAAATTCATATCGGTCACCGGTCGGGAAATAAAGGTGCAAGTTCTTTTTCCGTTTCCGGAGTCACAATGGAAACGACGATGTCGCCGGGCATGAAAACCGTTCCGCCGGCCGGTGCGATGACCTCGTCATTCCGGAACAGCAGGGCGAACAGCAGGGAAGACGGGAGTTTGCAATTGGCCAGGGCCTTGCCGCAGAGAGGCGAGGAATTGGAGATCCGGAATTCGGTGAGCTGGGCATGATGCATCTGCAGATAGGCGTCCACCCGCATGGTTCCGGTCTCGATCATCCGGAGGATGGCATTGACCGCGACCAGCGAGGCGCTGATCCCGCAGTCGATCAGGTCCATCATGGGAACGATCCGGATATATTCGGGCTTGGTGGTCACCGAAACGGTCTTGCGGGCGCCGAGCTGCTTGGCGATGATGCAGCTCAAAATACTGTCTTCATCGTCGATGTCGGCACTGATATAGGCATCACAGTCATCGGCCCCGGCTTCCCGGAGGATCTCCTCGTCGGTGGCATTGCCGTTGACCACCAGAATATCCTGCGGGATCGCCTCGAAAAGCTTTTCCCCGTCATGACTGTCCTTGACGATGAACCGGACATCGTATCCGGCCGCGCAGAGGGTCTGCCCCAGCAGGGTGCCGATCACGGAAGAACCGGCAATGATGATGCGGGAAGCTTTCGAGGTGCCCTGATCCGAGGACGCCCAGCGGATAAAATCGGCGACCTTGTCAGAAGTTCCGGCGACATAAACCTTGTCGCCCGGCACGAAAATGGTGTCGCCGTGCGGTACCACGAACTGTTTTTCGCGGACGATGGCGGCGAACCGGACGGACTCGCGCAGAGCCGGATCCATCGGCAGATCTTTGACCCGGGCATGCGCCAGCAGGGAAGAACGGCTGATCTCAAAAACCCGCATCACCGCATCGGGATGGGAAAAACGGATCTCCTCCAGCAGGTAGCGGTCGGTCAGGATAGCGGCGATTTTCCGGACGCACTCATCGGGCGGCGACACATATTTCCAGATCCCGAACGTTTCCGGCTGCAGATTATCCTCCTTGGAAAAAAAGAAAACCGAATTCAGCCGGCAGATCGTTTTTTTGACGCCGAGACGGGAGGCGATCTGACAGGTCAGGACATTCGCGGCGTCATCACCGCTCACCGCCAGCAGAACATCCGCAGTGCGGATATTGGCCCGTTTCAGCGTTTCCAGATCGATGCAGCTGCCTTCGATCAGTTTGACTTCCAGCGATTGGCTGATCTGATCGATAGTCTCCACCGATGAATCGATCAGCACCACATCATGGTTGTTGACGGTCAGTTTTTCAGCGAGCAGCTGACCGAGTTCACCGGCACCCGCAATGACGATGTTCATAAATCACTCCCGGTTTAATGGAAATCGTATTCGTGTTCCAGCATTTCCGCTATTTTTTCGCCCGCCTCCTGTTCCTGCGGACCCGTCACCTGGAGCTGGGCGGTATCACCATACTGCAGTCCCAAAGCCAGCAGGTCCAGAATGCTGGTCATGGAAGAACTGCCCCGTGAGCCCGTCAGCAGAAAAGTATTTCCCGGATAATGTTCGACCGTGGCCATAATCAGGCTGGAAGGACGGCAATGGATACCGGCCTTGTTCTGGATCCGGACTTGCTTTGCAAACATATCTCTCTCCCCATTGTCAATATTTTAATGCCGTCAATATAACACCGTTTCAATATTTTTCAATCCGCTAAGCGGATTATTCCGGAATGATTTCCGCCATCCGCCGGGATATTTTTTCCGGAAACGATCGGTTTTTACTCATAAAATGATTAAAACGATCATTTTTTGTGAAAAATGACAAATCCGCTTGATTTCAGCGGGTCTTCCGGTATATTTCCGATAAGAACTGAAGGGATCGGCCGCATGGGCAAAAAAGCAAAGAACCGGGAAAAACTGCTGCGTCTGCTGCGCAGTCACGGGAGCCTGAATATCAGCGAAGTGGTGCGCGCGCTGTCGTTGTCGGAAGCGTCGGTCCGCCGTTACTTTACGGAACTGGAGCAGCTCGGCCAGGCGCTGCGTTATCACGGCGGCATCCGGCTGGCGCCGGTGCGGGACGGTTCCGAATATCATTTTTCCGATGCCGCATCCTCATTCACGGCGGAAAAACATCTGATCGGCCTGGAAGCCGCCAGGCAGATCGCAGACAACGACCGGCTGTTCTTCGACTCCGGAACGACTGTGATGGAATGCGGTACCGCCCTGGCGGACCGTCTGGCCCGGCACGAACTGCAGAATCTGCGCATCGTTACCAATTCGCTCTCTTTCGGCACCAATCTTTCGCCGTATTGTCCCGTCATCGTCACCGGCGGGATCATCCGGCTCTCCCGCATGGACCTGTGCGGCAATGCGGCCCGGGAAAATGTCTGCCGCTATCATTTCACGCTGGCATTCCTCGGCACGGACGGCATTGCCGCCGACGGGACCCTGAGCACCACGGACGAGGAGACCTCCAGTCTGGCGGCCGCGGTCATGGAACACAGCGACAAAGTTATTATTCTGGCGGACAGTTCCAAACTGGGGAAGACTTCCTTTGTGCCTTACGGTTCGCTGGCCGACGGCAAAGTGACGCTGGTCACCGACCAGGCCGCCCCGATGGAATTTCTCAAGCTGCTGCGGCGGAAAGGCGCCCGGATCGTCACGACCGGAAAAAACCGCGATGAATCATTCCAAACGGAAAGGATTTGAAATATGATCAGGAACCTGAAACTTTCACTGGCGGATCTGGCCGGGGCGGATTACATCGACAAAGTCTGCCGCGCCTCCGCCGCATTCGGACTGAAAAGTTATGCGGAACTCAAAAAAACCGCGGAAACGCAAGTGGATTGTTTTCCGGCTGAATTCGCGGAAAAACTGGATTCCCTGACCGGCCGGATCGGAAAAGAATTCGCTCCGCCGTTCAGCGGCAGTTCCGACGGAGCAGGCACCGCCGCGTTCAACGGTGCGTTCCACCGTGAAAACGCCCCGCTGACCGGCCTGGGATTCTACCGGGTCGGCGAGGACGGCCGACTCGCCGTGATCGGCAAGAGCGAACATTATCAGGCCAGCTGCGGACACAATTTCCCCGGTTACGAACTGCTCCGGATCGCCATGGAGATCGGCATCACCAACATCACCCACAACAACACCCGCGGACATATCACGCGGCTGCTCGAACGGGAACTGGTGCGGATCGCCAACGGGATCGCCCGCGGCGATGAGGATGCGCTCGAAAAAGTGATGAAGCAGACCTCCGGACATGTGCTGAACCGGGTGATCAATCTGGAGACCGGCAGTCTCGCCTGCGAAGCCGCGTTCAAGATGATGCTGGCGCGGTTCTACCGGCTTCAGCCTCACTTCCCAGCCCCGAAATACAGCGGCAGAACGCCCGTGTTTCTCGTGATGGCCGATTTCAAGGACGGCAAGGAAGCGAACTATCACGGCACCACCGTAATGACCCAGATGCTCCGCGGCATGTGGCATGAAATGTATAACATTCTCGAGGCCAACGGCGCCATCAAGGCGGTCGCGGTCCGGATCAATGACAAGGATTCGTTCGCCGCGGCGGTGGAACAGTATGACCGCGGCAGCACCAAGGTCGCCGGATTCATCCATGAACTCGTGCTGATGAATTACGGCGGCCTCCGCCTGGACAACGATTACGTTTCATTCTGTCATAAACTGTGCGACGAACACGACATCCCGGTGTTTGTGGACGAGATCCAAAGCTGCATGTGGTCGCCGGAACTCTTCCTGTTCCGGGAATACCAGTGTCATCCGGATTTCGTTTCGGTCGGCAAAGGGTTCCCCGGCGGCATGTATCCGGCCTCGCGCATCCTGACCACCGCGGCCATGGACAACCTCAACCAGTTCGGCGCTCTGGTGACCAACGGACAGGAGGAGCTGGCGAGCCTGGCGAACCTGATCACGATCCGGTTTGCCGAACATAATTCCGAACATGTGCGTGCGATCGGGAAATACTGGCAGGCGAAACTGCATGCGCTGGCGGAAAAATTCCCGTCGCAGATCCGGAAAGTCGAGGGCGACGGCCTGCTGGCGACGCTGTTCTTCGCCGATGCGGACCACGCCTCGGATTTCAGCAGGAAACTCGGGCACGATTACTGCATCGACGTGAGCGCGCAGACCTACAAGGCGGACTGTCCGCCGGCCGCGCTGACCAAATTCCCGCTCATCGCTTCGGAAAAACTGCTGGATTTCGCTGCCGACGCCATGGAAAAGATCCTGGCCGGACAAGGGAAGGGGAAATAAGATGAACTGCATCGGACTTGACCTCGGAACCGGCGCCGTCAAGGGGGTCTGCTGGAATTCCGGCAAAGGGATCCTGAAAAAGATCAGCGAGCGGGTCGCTTTCGAGCATCCTGCGCCGGACTGGATCGAAATCGATCCGGAAACCTATCGGAAACAGATATTCCGGATCATTGCCGAACTGGCGCAGGGCGCGGACGGTGCGGTCGACGGCATCGCTTTCGCGGCCGCGTCGGGCAACACCATGCTCTGCGACCGGGCCGGCACGCCGCGGACGAAAATCATCAGCTGGCTGGATACCCGGCTCAAGGACTGGCTGCCGCCGGAAGAATGGCAAGTGCGCCAGACCACCGGCTGGCCGCGGATCCCGACTTTCACGCTGATGCATCTGGAATATTTCCGGCGGACCGCGTCCGGACTGCTCGCGGATTCGCAGATCTCCATGAACAATGATCATCTGACCTGGGAACTCTGCGGCAGCCATACGCTGGACAGTTCCAATGCCGCGCCGTTCTATCTGTGGGATCAGGCAAAACAATGTCCGGCTCCGTACTTGGATCATTACGGGATCAAACCTTCCCAGCTGCCTGAAATCGTGAAACCTGGAACACCGGCGGGCTGCCTCAAAAAAGGGTATTGCCAAGGCAACCTGACCGAAAAAACCGTGATCGCCGCAGGGAGTTTCGACCATCCGGCCGGAGCCCGCGCCGCGGGCGTGCTGGAGCCCGGCAGCATGCTGCTCAGCTGCGGCACCAGCTGGGTCGGATTCTATCCCGTCCCGCGCCGGGAAGACGTGCCGATGAATGAATTGTGCGACACTTTCCAGTCCGGTTCCGGCGGCTGCTGGGGAGCCATGTTCTCCCTCGCCAAAGTCGGCGTGGAAGTCGAACAATTCATCTGCGGCCGTTACGGAAACAATCCGCAGCGTTATGAGGAATTCAATTCCGAGGCGGAAAAGCCGGGTTCTCCGGCGCATGAAATGATGCTTTCGGTCATCCGCCGTTTCAAGGAACGTTTCGACCGGCATGCCGGAGTGGAGCGCATCGTGTTGTCCGGCGGTCCGTCCGAAGGGAAGACCTGGCCGAAACTGATCGAAGAATGTTTGAAAGTCAAAGTGGAAATTTCACCGTATCACAGCTATACCGGCGCAGTCGGCGCCGCTCAACTTGCAGGAGGTGTCATGCAATGAAACTCATGAATGAACAGGATCAGCGGATCTACCGGGAGGAGCTGGCCCCGTATCTGCCGCACCGGATCTTCGATGCGCATGTCCACGTGTTCGGCAAAGATTTTTTCCCGCCGGATTTCGCGTTTGCGCCGCTGTCGGTCTACAACAAGTTCGGCGGCGAATTCCCGCTGGAACTCTGGCGTGAACTGATGCACGAGATCCTGCCGGAACAGGAAGTCTGGCTCAACTGCTTTTCCACTCCGAACCTGAAAATGAACCGCGATTGCGTTCCGGCAGTCAACCGCAAGACCGAATTCGGCATGGTGGTGGTCTCGCCGGCGGATGCACCGGAGGACATGATCCGCCGGATCGAAGCGGCCCGGGCGGTCGGAGTCAAGCCTTACCTCAATTTTGCCGCCGATCACTACGGCAAAAAAGCCAACGACGTGGAGATCCGGGACATGCTGACGCCCGGCCAGCTGGAATATCTCAACGCCAAAGGTCTGGCGATCACGCTGCACATTCCCCGTTCCGGCCGTTTCGCCGATCCGGTGAACCAGCGCCAGATGGTCGAGATCTGCGAAAAATATCCGAACATCAAAATCATTTTCGCACACATCGGCCGGGCCTATTTCATGCGTAATATTCTGGACAGCAACATCGATGAACTGGCCAAATTCCCGAACGCGTATTTCGATACCGCCATGGTCAACAGCGCGGAGATCATGCGTTATGCCGCCGACCATTTCCCGGCCGAACGGATCCTCTTCGGCACCGACAGCCCCATCGCGCTCCTGCGCGGCAAATCGGTCGAGATCAACAACCAGTATGCCTATCTGATGGGAGAAAACTACAAGATCGGCACGGCGATCATCGACACGGACGGCGCGGTCAAGTTCACCACGTTCTTCTACGAACAGCTCCGCGCCGTGATCGCGGCCTTCCCCGGCGCCGCGCTCGAAAATGTGCTCTTCAACAATGCCAAACAACTTTTTACAGGAATCAGCAGATCATGAAAATCGGACTTCTTCCATTCTATCTCGCCCTTTACGATGAACGCGTCCCGGAAAACGGCCGCAAGGTCCGTCCCTTTGCGGACCAGATCGCCGCGCAGCTGAAAGCCCGCGGGTTCGAAGTCGTGCAGAGTCCCGCCTGCCGGCTGAAAAATGAATTCGCCGATGCCGTGAAACTCTTCGAAAGTTCCGGCTGCGAGGCGATCGCCACCCTGCACCTGGCCTATTCGCCGTCGCTGGAAAGCATCGGCCCGCTCTCCGGGACCGCGCTGCCGCTGGTGATCATCGACACTACGCCCGATTTCGAGTTCATTCCGCCGGACCGCATCATGGCCAACCACGGCATCCACGGCGTACAGGATTTCTGCAATCTCCTGCTCCGTTACCGCAAACCCTTCCTGCTCTCGGCCGGACATTGGGAACATTCCGACGTGCTGGACCGTGCGGCAAAACAGCTCCGCAGCGCCGGCATGGCCTGGCGGATCACCCACGCCCGGATCGGCAAGGTCGGCGGCGATTTCGACGGCATGGGCGATTTCCGCGTGCCCGACGGCACCTTCGGCATGAAGACCGTCAACTACACGCCCCAGCCGGAACCCTCCAAAGCCGAGATCGATGCCGAGCTGGCGCTGGACAGGGACCGGTTCGTCTGGGATGCCAGCGTAACGGAGGAAAAACTTCGCTGCACCCTGAGCGCTTCCCTGAAGATCCGCAGATGGATCGAACAGGAAAAACTCGACTCCTTCACCGTCGCGTTCCCCGGGATCAACCGCAAGGACGGCTGGGATACCGTGCCGTTCCTGGAATGCTCCAAGGCGATGGTCCGCGGCATCGGTTACGCCGGCGAAGGCGATGTGCTGACCGCCGCCGTCACCGGCTGTCTCGCCAGCGTCTTCCCCGAAACCTCCTTTACGGAAATGTTCTGTCCCGACTGGAAAACCGACCGCATTTTCACCAGCCACATGGGCGAGATCAACCCCGCGATCTGCTCGTGCAAACCCAATCTGCATGAGATGAAATACAGTTTCAGCGACACGGGCAATCCGGTAATCGCAACCGGGTGTTTCAAGGCTGGAAATGCGGTGCTGACCGATCTGGCGCCGGGTCCGGACAACACCTTCACGCTGATCTCCGCCAAGGTGGCTTACGAAGCGCCGGACGAACCCAGTCCGCTGAGGAATCACGGCTGGTTCCGGCCCGAGGGCGGCTCCATTGCCGATTTCCTGGCGGAATACAGCCGGCTCGGCGGCACCCATCACCTAACCTGCTGTTATGACGGCGACATCGACACGGTCCGCGACTGGGCCGCGCTGATGAACTGGAAATTCGTCCAGCTCTGAGCCGGACTGTTAAGAGGCCTCTGAGGTTTACGGGGCTTATGAACAGCGGCAATGCATACCATCTGCATTGCCGCTTTTTTCGCTATTTTCTTCTTTTTCTGGAGCACGGGATCACGGACTGGCCCGGCAGGATCTTGTAATCCACTTCCAGGTCCGTCGGCTGGCTGTCTCCATCGTTGAGACTTTTCAGGGTCTGCACCGCCAGCTCTCCGAATTTCCCGTAGTCCTGCGACACTGCAAAGGGCGGCGGATATAAGTGATCGTGGATGTCTTCCGAACTCCACGCCGCCAGGGAGAGGTCTTCCGGCACCCGGATCTTCAGGAGTTTCAGCGACTGCAGCACCGGCAGCAGATAATCTTCCGTCTGGATCAGCAATGCGGTCGGCTTGCGCGTCATCAGGTTCGAGATCGCGTTCAGCACCGCCGGAAGCGAGTGTTCCGATTCCGCGTATAAATCCGAGGTGAGGCCGTATTGTTCCGCGAGTTTCAGGAACGCGGCGTTGCGCCGTTGGCAGCTCCAGTTGTCCAGCGGATGGAAAGTATGTTCGCTGCCCAGCCGCGCGATCCGGGTATGTCCGTTTTCCTTCAGCCGGTCCACCAGGATCTTCATGCCCTGGAATTCGTTGGAAGAAAGACGGTAGATGTTGTCCAGATGGTTGGACTGGGAATTCAGGCTGATCAGGGGACGTTCGTGCATTTCGCCCCAGATCCGGGCCAGTTTGTTGACCGTGGCGATGGAGATCGCGCCGCAGATCGGAATGTCCCGGATGCATTCGATATGGTCCATCTGGATGATGACCGGATTGAAGCCATGTTTCATCAGTTCGCCGGTCACGGCGGAACACAATCTGCCGAGATATCCGATCAGGGTCGGGGAAAACACGATCAGCGCCACATTTTTCGTCCGCGGTTTGTAATGGAATTTCTCGGCAGCGGCGAGCACGATCCTCCGGGTGTCGCGGCTGATCCGGGGCGAATCGGCCAGTACGCGGGACACGGTCGAGATCGAAACGCCCGTGACCTCGGCAATATCTCTGAGCGTAGTCTTATCCATGACAGACTCCTGATTTTATGCTGCTGTTCCCAATATATCACGCTCGAAAGAAATTGCAATGGCAGAATTTGCATTTTTTGCATAAAATCATTATTTCTTTGCACAAAAAACAGCGGACAAAAAATTTGTAAAGACATAAATCCAGATTATAGATTATGGAAAGTGGATTCAAAGGCATTCGCTTTAGCTGTAATAAGTTGTCATACAGCGTCCGTTGCGTCCGGCATCCTTTGAGTTTCTGGGAGATGTGACTCTCAGGAAAATCTGAAGTAAACCACTGGCTTTACAGTAAAATCACGTCTCAGTTACAATAATTGCCAACCGCCGGAAATGGAGATCTCACTCCCGATGATAAATCTGGCGCTGTCCGAGGCAAAGAAGGCAATCAGTTCGGCACATTCCTCCGAATTTCCGAATCGCGGCATCGGAGATCTGTTCCCGCAGAATTCGGGTTTTCATCCGGCAGGGTGCCGGGGATTCGGCTCTACTGATTGATCTTTCTGATCCAGTCCCGGGTCCAATCAATCGCGGGAAGTTTTATTCCGATCAGCGGACTGCCCAGAATGATGATGTCGCCGATGATTCCGGCATCGAGCAAATCCAATGCGGCGCAGCATTGATATTCCATGTGTCGGACGGTCAGTGTCAGGTCCCCGCCGAAATTCCACAGATAACAGCCGGCAACGATCTTCTTTCCGGGGAACATCCGGTGCAGACCGGTCAGGTTTTTTTCCATGGAGGCAAGGTTTTTCACATCCCAGGTCCAGAATGTAATGACATCGCACTTCTCCAGCTTCTGGAGCACATCCTGCCGGCACAGCTGGAAATCGTAAACAACGACCCAGAGCGGCAGTGCCGCCGCACACATTTTTCCGGCAATGGCATCAAGGTCGAAAGCGGAACGTTCCCCGTTGAAAAAATCGTCCATGATCCCGCCGGAGACATTCGGATAGTTCCGTTTCAGGGAAATGACTTCGTCCACGTATGCTTCCGGATTGTCATATTTGCAGGCGGTATCGCCGATGATGGACCAGACGACGTGTTTGAATTTGGTATATTGCTGCTGGATCGGTGCGAAGGGGGGGACCGGTTTCCCGGCATAGGAAACCATGATGATGTTTTCGATTCCCATGAAATCGGCGGCTTCAACCGGCGTGGCCGAGGAATGGCCGCCGAGTCCTTCGATGGAATTATAGACTCCCGGCTCATGGCACCAGAGATAAAAATGGTCCCGGTAATTTTTGTTCATAAACACCTCTTCTGGATTTTGACTGCTGGTTAATATACCGGGTGCGGGTGAAAAAACAATGCGGGAAAACTTTTTTCATGAGCATTTCCGGTTTTTATATGCGCATATCCGGTTTTTTTATCGGCCGTTCCTGCCGGGAAACCGAAATCCGATTGAAAAAATTCCGGCGGGGAATATATTATCGGACGAAGTCACTACAATCCATTCGGGAGGGCTTGGAATGGCTCGACAGGTTCAGATCCAGAGTTATACCGCACGGGCATTTGCCGAACTCGGCAAGGAGAAGCGGCTGCAGGAATATTCCAACATCATTTTCCAGCTGCTCGGACTGGTGATCGACTTTATTTCGGCGGAAGGGGAGACCCTGCGGCTGTCCAGGGGAGTCCATTTCAACCCTTACTGCGTCATGCTGCGCAAAACGCCGTCCGGGAGCAGGGCCTGTGCGGAATGCGATGTCGCCAACGCCCGGAAAGCCGCATTGCTTCGGGAAAGCATCTGCTATTCCTGTTATGCGGGACTCACGGAAATCATCTATCCGCTGTTCGATGCGCACGGGACTTACATTGGCAGCATGACCGCCGGACAGTTTCATCTGGGGGAGCGGCCGCTGCTGACCCGGAAAGAAGTTTTCGAACTCGCCCGCCGGAACGGATTGTCCGGACATACGCTCTGGAATCATTACCGCAAATCGGTATCGCTGACCGCGGCGCAGAAAGACGGTCTGACCGGGTATCTGAAGATTATCGGGCAGCATCTGACCGGGATTCGTGACAATCTGATTTTCATGGACAAGATAGACATGCCCGACAAGATCCGGGAAGTGAAGCATTACCTGGACGGGCACTATGCGGAACCGTTGAAGCTTGCGGATATGGCGCGGCGTTTCTCCATCAGTCCGGATTATCTGACCCATATGTTCCGGAAGGAAATGAATATCGCTTTCCATCGTTACCTGGTGCTGCGGCGGCTGACCGAAGCCGAGAAAATGCTGTCGGGAACGGAACTTTCCATCCGGGAAATCGCGTTTCATTGCGGTTTCGGTTCCATATCGCAGTTCAACCGTTTCTTCAAAAGTGAGAAAAACTGTACGCCGGGGATGTACCGCAGCAAAAACTGGAAATGCAGATCAAAAGACTGAATCTGCGCATAAATCGCCGAAAAAGCCGATGGCAATGAGACAACCGGACAGTTATATTATCTGCCAAAACAGTTAAGGAGGACAGCATGATCGCAATACCGAGAAGTGAATTTCAGGAACGGATTATCCGCATTCAGGCGGAAATGGAACGGGAAAAAATCGACGCGATGGTGGTCTACGGAGATGAATACCGCAAGGAGAATCTGCGGTATGTCTGCAATTTCTGGCCGATTTTCGAACGCGGGATCTGTGTGATTCCGAAAAGCGGGACCCCGGTGCTGGCCGGTGCCCCGGAAGGTGAAAAATATGCCAGGGAAATGTCTGTCTGGCAGGATTATTTCAATGTCAAAGAGTTTGCCTGTGTTTCCGTGCCGGAGGAGATCGATTATCCGCTGGCCAAGTTTACTTCGCTGAAAGACATCCTGAACTCCATGCTGCGCGGCGGAAAACGCCTCGGCCTCATCGGTTTTTATGATATTCCCGCTCCCATTATGGATCGTCTCCGCAATGCCGTGAACGGTGCGGAGATCGTCGATGCCGGAGCGATCCTGAACCGTCTGCGGGTAATCAAATCCGCCAATGAGATCGCCTGTCTGAAGGAAGCCGGACGCCAGGCATGCGAAGGATATAAGAAGCTGCTGGAATACGCCGTCGACGGCAATCCGGAGACCATGGCGGCCGGTGCGGCGGAAGGTGCGGCCCGGATGGCCGGGGCGGAAGGGATCAATTTCATGGTCTTCGGCTCGGGAATCCGGACCGAAACCGTGATCGGACGGGCCACAAACAAGATCATGCGGAACGGTGAAATGCTGATGGCCGCAATGGCGGTCCAGTATCAAGGCTATGTTTCCACGGTGGAATATCCGTTTGTGATCGGCGGTGCGGACGATGCGCAGAAACGCTTCCTCAACGTCCTGTTCGAAGCGGCGAACGTTCAGCAGGATTATCTCAAAGCCGGCTGCGTTTCCGGCGAGATGGTCAAAGCCGTCAAAGCGGTGTTCGCCAGGAACAACATGACGGAATACGATCTGTATCCGCCGATGCACGGGATCGGTCTGGCGGAAGCGGAATCCCCGTATCCCGATGCCGATGCCGCTTATGAATTCGAAAGCGGCATGTGCGTGAACAGCGACATCAGCATCTGGGGACATCCCGCCGGATCGAACCGGATCGAAGAAGGATTCGTCATTACTGAAAACGGTCCGGAAACCATTACCCCGCTGATCCGGGAACTGGTTGCGAAAGGAATCTGAAGGGGACGCAGAATGAGCGCCATAATGACAGTGACAGGACCGGTCGATTCCCGATCGTGCAGTATGGTCCTGTCTCATGAACATCTTTTCATCGACCTGTCCAATCAGGCCGCTCAGGGGGCGCCGCCGCGCCGGATCATCCCCGGGGACCGCCCGCTGCTGATGCGCGATCCATACTGCCTGAAAAATAATTTGAAGCTCGATCAATATGATTCTGCGCGGCAAAGCTGTATCGAACTGAAACAGGCGGGCTGCGATGTTGTGGTTGACTGCACTTTGAAGGAGATCGGACGGGATCCGGTTCTGCTGCGGAAACTGGCCCGGGAAACCGGAATGAATCTGGTCATGGGCTGCGGCTGGTACACGGCCGACACCCATCCTGCCGAGACCGGATCCCTGACGGCGGAAAGGCTGGCGGAGCGTCTGGTCGCGGAGATCCGGAACGGGGTGGAAGACACCGGTGTCCGGCCGGGCATCATCGGCGAAATCGGAACCGGCCGGGTGCTGGCGGAACGGGAACGGAAAGCGCTGATCGCGGCAGCGCTCGCCCAGAAGGAAACCGGTCTTTCCATTCAGGTCCATGTCTATCCGTGGTCCACCAACGGCCTGGAAATCTGCGATCTGCTGTTCCGTTACGGTGTCCCGTGCGGACGGATCGTGATCTGTCATTCCGATGTGACGCCGGACTGGGTTTACATCCGGGCACTTTTGGAAAAGGGCGTTTACGTTCAGCTGGATAATTTCGGCAAGGAATTCACCCCGGGACCGGGCGGTTTCGCCGCCGGACGCTTCATCACCGACCGGGAACGGGCGGACCTGGCTCTCCGGATCATCCGCGAAGGGTTTGCCGCAAAGCTCCTGCTGACAAATGATATCTGTCTCAAATGCATGCTGCCGGAATATGGAGGCAGCGGTTACACGCATATTTTCCGGGACATCATCCCGCTGCTTTGCGAAGGCGGGATTCCGGAAGATTTCCTGCGGCAGAAAATCATGCATGAAAATCCGCTCGCAATGCTTGCGGCTGACCGCAGACTTTAATCGACCGGAGGTGCTGAATGATATGAAAATCGTGATTTACTGCCGGACCAGATCAGAAATGATTACCGGGGCGGCAATCCAAAGGCATTCATTCCAACGGTTTGGAAATGATTCGAACATAAGGATCCGCACAACTTACAACCCGCAGAAAAACTGCAGAAGGGAAACAGAACATGAACTGGACAAGTGATCAGTCTTCAATGATCAGCAATCAGTATCGGCTTTGCCTCAAGGACACTTCATCTCACATCTTTCATCATTCCAGATGGAAAGCGCAACATAAATTTGCATTTTTTGCACAAAACCGTTATTTCTTTGCACAAAAACAGCGGACAAATGATTTGTAAAGACATAAATCCAGATTATATTTTACAGGCAGATTTGAGAAAAAACAAAATCGTCAAGACAATTATAAGTTCGCAGGAAGGAGACAAGCCATGAACAGAACAAGTAATCAGTCTTCAGTAATCAGCAATCAGTATCGGCTTCGCCGCAAGGTTATCTCATCATCGGAGCGTAAGCGCAGTTTTACGCTCATAGAGCTCCTCGTGGTGATAGCGATCATCGCGATTCTGGCGGGGATGCTGCTGCCGGCGCTGAACAAGGCGAAAGAGACGGCGAAAAAAATCAGCTGCATGGGGAATGTGAAACAAACCCTTCTGTCCATCCGCGGATATCTGGATTCCTCCAACGGATTTCTCTGGATCAGCAACAGCTCGGGAAATTCCGTCTGGCTGCAGCGCCTGGTGTCATCCGGACTGATCTCTGACGCATCCGCTCTGAAAATGGCATTCTGTCCGGTGAATACCGTTAAAAATCATGATTCATCGTATGGTATGTTGGGACATCTCGGCAATCCTACTGCCTGGAGCAATAATGTTGACCGTTTTCCCGGTGTTCTCGAGCGTGATGACGGGGCGGGGAACAGCGTTTTCAAAGGAAAAATGCTGAGACGGCCTTCCGTTTACCCCATGCTGTCGGATACCCAGCGCTGCACTTTGAACAAGGGCCAAAAGCAAGGGACTTACATCTACGGGAACAGCATGACCGGGGCCCAAAGCCTGTATGCACCGAGTCTGCATCATGCAGGGAACGGCATGATCGGATTCGCCGACGGCCATGCAGATGCACCCCGCCGTGACTGGTATCAAGTCCGGAATTTCGTTTATGTCAATATCAACATGGTCAATGTCAATTTAGGACCGGCCGGAAGTCCGCCCGTATTGTGACCCTTTCATCAGGAGCAATCCAGAAATGAAAAAGAATTATCTCTTTTATCTCTTTGCCGCGCTGCTGCCGATCTACAGTCAGCTTTCCGCCCAGACCTTGATTTCCATTCCCGCCGATGCGACCCCGGTGGAAAAGAAAGCAGCCTCCGAACTGGCCGCATATCTGGAAAAAATCTATCCCGCGAAATTTGAGGTCAAAAAGAATGCCGCGGATGCGGTTGTCCGGGTGGGAAATTTTAACGGATCAGCCCCAAAAGATCTCGGAAACGATGGCTTTGAAATTATCTGCGATGGGAAAAAACTGAATATCCGGGGCGGCACCCGCGAGGGAACCGGAAACCTGTTCGGAGTCTATGAGTATCTGGAAATGCTCGGCTGCCGCTTCTTGACCGCGACCGAGGAATTCATTCCCCGCAAAAAGGAATTCTCCCTGCCGGTATGCACGATCCGTCAGAAACCGTCTTTCGAATTGTTCCGGCTGGTCATCTGCGCGGGACGGTTCGGGATCAAAATGCGGATGAACGGGACATTCACCGGAGTTGCGACCCGGGGCATGGGACATCCGTTCAATCCGGCGAAAGGGATCCTGCGCGATTATCTGCCATACAGCAGTCACACCACTTTTTTCTTCATGCCTCCGGAGAAGTATGCCAAGACGCACCCTGAATATTATGCGGTCCACAGTGGCAGACGGGGCCTGACCCGTTCGACGGGGGAACTCTGTTTTTCCAATCCGGACATGACAGCGGAATTCATCCGAAACTGCCGCGAATATCTGAAAAAACGCTGGCGCAAAGGGATGATTCTGGTCATTTCCCCGGAAGACAATCAGAATTTCTGCCAGTGTCCAACCTGCCGGAAAATCAATGCGGAGGAAAAAACCAACGGCGGGACCCTGATCCGTTTCATCAATACGGTCGCCTCCGCGCTGGAAAAGGACTGGCCGGACCTGGTGATCAAGACCAATGCCTATCAGTATCATCGTTTTCCGCCGGCCAAAACCGGATACCGCAGGAATGTCGTTCTCGGCATCGCCAATATCGAATGCGATTACTCCAAAGCTTTTACCGGAGCCCCGGAAAATGTAAAATTCCTCGAAAACCTGAAACAATGGAAAAAATACTGTTCGCGGATGATCCTGCTGGATTACGGATCGACGTTCGACAATTATTTCCTGCCGCTGCCGAATTTCGATGCGCTGGCCGAACGGCTGAAAACCTGCCGCGATCTCGGGGTCCAGGGCGCTTCCACCATCAATGTCCATACCGAACCGGTCGGCGAATTCCATGAACTCCGCAGTTATCTGACCGCCCGCATGTTCTGGAACGCCGATGCCGACCCCTGGAAAATCGCGGAAGATTTCTGTCTTCATTACTACGGTCCCGGCGGCCGGCATCTGGTCGATTATCTCCGCTTCTATCATCAAGATCTGAAAGCCAAAGGCGCCACCTATTACGGTTCCGGCCAGCAGGAACGCTTCTATGACCGTGCCTTCGTCGAACAGGCGGAAAATTATTTCCGGAAAGCCTTTCAGGCGGCTGGGTCCGATCCGGTTTACCGGCTCCGGCTGGAAAAAACCTATACTACCGTTCTGATGATGCGGATGCTGCTGGCCCGCCGGGAATCACCCGGCAGTCCGGAGTTCATCCGGGCGCGGGACAATTTCAAAAAGAGCTGTGACAAGTTCAAATTCACCATCATGGCGGAACATAAAAAACTCAATGTTTTCTTGAATGAGATTTCTTTTGTGCTGAAGGATGTCCCGGAGTTCTGCCGGAACCGGATCTGGATCACGGGGGTGCCGTCCGTCCGCATTTCCAACCGGTGGTCTTCCCGGATCGACGATCCGACCGCCAGCACCGGACAGGCCGCTCTTCTGCGGACCTTTCACAATGCCTGGGCGATCTACTGCAACACCAATTCGCTGCCGGGATACAATTCACCCGTCCGGTATGATGTCTACGTCCGGATCAAGGTGATTCCCGAACCCGGGGCTTCGCCGGACACCGAAGCGTTTTCCTGCGGCGCATATCTGGAGAAAAACAACATCTATTCCAAACTCTATGCCCTGGGCAAATGCCGCGCCGGGGAATGGAGCTACATGAAAGTCGCCGACCATATCCCGGTCACAGCCACAGGGTCCGTTTGGATCGCCCCGCGGTCGAATCAGGACAAGATCAAGGAACTCCGGATCGACCATTTCATATTTGTCCGCAGCGATCCCGCCGGATTCACGGGGAATAACGCGAAATGATCGATTTCGACCGCAATTTTCCCAGATACGAAGATTATTCTCCGGAAATCCCGATATGGTGTCTCACGCCCGAAACACCCCGCGTCATCCATCGTTTTTTCGACACCTCGCCGCTCAGTCCTTCCGGACGTTATCTGGCAGTCTTCCAGCTGCCGGAGAAGGATGCTATTCCCCGCCCGGGCGACCAGTGCGGCATCTTCGTGACCGATCTGGTTACGGGCAAGGCCAGAAAAGTCTGGGAAACGGCCGGCTGGGAATATCAGCTAGGCGCCAACATCAACTGGGGCAGTTCCGACCATCAGCTGATTTTCAATGATGTGGACACGTCGTGCTGGCAGCCCCATGCCGTGGTTCTGGATCCGCTGACCGGCGACTGGCAGAAACTGGACGGAACCGTTTATCATGCTTCGCCCGACGGCAAATACATCGTATCGGCCAATCTGCGCACCATGCGCAGGACCCAGGGCGGCTACGGCGTCATCCTGCCGGATGATCGCGTGCCATATTACAAAGGGCCGGTATCGGACGACGGGATCTGGCTTACCGAGGTCTCCACGGGCAAGACCCGGCTTCTGATTTCGATCCGGGAAGCGGCGGAACGCACCCTGACCGCCGAACGGATGGCCGAATATGAACGGAAAGAGGTCTATGCTTTCCATTGCAAGTGGAGTCCCGACGGATCGCGCATCATGTTTTCATTCCGCTTTTTCCCCGATGAAAAAGGGAAAATGTTCTGCGCGATGTATCATTACGCAGAACGGCTGCGGTATGATGTTTTTTCCATCCGGCCGAACGGCAGCGATCTGCATCTGGCGATCCCGGCGGATCAATGGGACAAGGGCGGACACCATACCACATGGAAACCCGACAGCAGCGGATTCACGATGAATCTCAAACTCGACGGAAAAAACATGCGCATCTGCCAATGCGGCTATGACGGATCGAGTCTTTCAACGGTCGGACCGTTCACCGGCAGCGGACATCCTTCTTTCCACCCGAACGGGCGCTGGGGGATCACCGACGCCTACCGTTTCGAACCGCTGGCTTATCCCGACGGCAGGACCGTTCCGCTTCGTCTTTTCGACTTGAAGGAAATGACGGAAATAGTTCTGGTCCGCATGGACGTCAAGACACCTGGAGATGATTACATCGATTTCCGGCTGGATCCCCATCCGGTGTGGGCCGATCATTTCAAGGCGATGATTTTCAATGGCATTTACAACGGAAGCAGGGCAGTTTTCTGCGCCGATATGGAAAAAATCTGCTGCAGAATGCCAGAATTGAAATAACATAAAAACTGATTATATTTAGTTAAAAAGCAAGCACTGAAAAAAACATGAAAGGAGCAAATAAAATGCAGAAAAGAAATGTCTTCAACACCTTTTCAAGTGATCAGCAATTAGTTTTCAGTAATCAGTTTCGGCTTTGCCGCAAGGATACCTCATCTCTCATACCTGAAGCGTAAAACGCTTTGCCGTTTTACGCTGATAGAGCTCCTGATCGTTATAGCGATCATCGCGATCCTGGCTGGCATGCTGCTGCCGGCGCTGAACAAGGCGAAGGAGACGGCTAAGGAAGCACTTTGTACCGCGAATCTCCGCCAAATGTATTTGTCGTATTATAATTATTCCGATCAGAATAATGACTACATGCTGTGTATCACCACGGACGAATCAACCAATTACTGGTATATCGTGCTGGGGGAAGACCTGAAGACCCAGGAGAAAAAAGTTTCGGTCATGACCTGTCCTTCCCATGACAAACCGACTGCGGGAAGTTTCCGTTACAGTTTCGGCATGAACGGATACTACATGCCGTTCAGCCCGACTTCAAGAAAACTTGCGGATAAAACCAATCTGCCGGGCCTGCCGAGAAAACTGGCCAGCCAGAAATATCCGACCAAAACCATGCTTTTTACCGAAGTCCCGAGAAACAGCCAATATGCCACCTCGGCCAAGGCCAGTTCGGTCGCCACAGTCAACAAAGGGACGGAATTCCGTCACAACCGGAAGGCAAATGCGCTGATGGTTTCCGGCAGTGTGGAAAAAGTTTACTGCGCAAACGCCGCGACTGGGACGTCGATTATTTTTTCAAGTCTTCGAAACGGAAAAAACAAAACTTTATTACACAGCGTAATCGGTCAGAAAGACGCGATACAGTTTTTTCCGCGAACAGGATGGACACAATGGACGGGATGGACAATGCGGAAGACTGCGGTCAGACGCGAAATCACCGGATGAAGCGGTGTCAATCAAGTCTATTCAGTCCATTCAGCCCATCAAGTTTATTGCAGTTCGCGAAAAGTCACGGACGATTACTGTTTTTATAGCAAAATCATTATTTTTCGCCATCTCTCCTTGATTTTTTGACGAAAACGTGTATATTGTCAGAGTTGCAATTTTGCACACATTCGTTTTTTTGAACAACTACAGGAGAATGGCAATGTGTGGAATTGCTGGTTGTACCGGTATGTCTGATGCCGGAAAATTCCTCCTCAATGCTCTGAAAAGACTGGAATACAGAGGCTATGATTCAGCCGGAATGACATTGACAGGAGATGGATTCCGAACCATTAAGGTTGCAGGAAAAGTTGCAGATCTGGAAGCGAAATATCTTTCAGATCCATATTTATCCCTTACCGGAATTGCTCATACGCGATGGGCAACTCATGGAGTACCGTCTGAAAACAATGCTCATCCGCATTTATGTTGCAACGGGAGGATATCCATTGTTCATAATGGCATTCTGAATAATTATCTCTCACTGAAAGACAGACTGGAAAAAGCCGGTCATCATTTTCTGTCTGAGACTGACAGTGAAGTGATACCGCACTTGATAGAAAGTCTCTATGATGGAGATCCGATAAGAAGTGTTTCTCAGGCAGTGGAGCAACTTTCCGGCAGTTTTGCAATTGCAGTTATCTTTAAGGATCACCCGGACCAAATCATCTGTGCAAGAAAAGGGAGTCCCCTGGTGATCGGATTGTGCACAGGATGTACCCTTGCGGCCAGTGACGTGCTGCCTATTGTTCCTTACACCAAAAAAGTCATATACCTTCAAGATGGCGAACTTGCTTCCCTGACACCGGGGCGGGCACAAATCTTTCAGATCAAATCGTTAAAGGAAGTCTCTGCTGTCATTGAAGATATTGGCGTCGACGAATCATCCATCCAGAAAGGAGCATATGAACACTTCATGCTGAAAGAGATTATGGAGCAGCCTGAAGCCTTTCTGAATGTAATGGAAGGACGCGTTGATGCCGATGGTGAACAGGTTGTCTTTTCCGAACTGCTGCATTACGCAAGAGAAATGACAAGTTTTTCCCGGATCATCATTACGGGATGCGGAAGCAGTCTGCATGCCGGATTGATCGGAAAATATTTTCTTGAAGAGATTGCCCTGATTCCCGTTTCTGTTGAACAATCCTCCGAGTTCCAGTGCAGGAATCCCATTGTGGAGCCGGGAACTCTTGTCATCGCCATAAGTCAGTCGGGAGAAACAGCTGATACACTGGCTGCCGTCCGAGAGGCAAAAGCGAAGAGGGCATTTGTCCTTGCGGTATGTAACTGTGAGAATTCATCCATGGCCAGAGCAGCCGATGCAGTCTCGTATCTTCATGCCGGACCGGAACAGAGTGTGGCTTCTACCAAGGCATATACTTGTCAGGTTCTTTTTCTGCTGCTTTTTGCCATTTCGCTGGGACGCTCCCGTCATCTCTCCATAGACAGGGAAAGAGAACTGGTACAAACCATAAAAAAACTGCCGCTTTTCTGCAAGGAAATGCTTGCGGCAGTTCCGCAAATTCGAGAACTGGCAGGGAAGTATTCTTATGCCCGTGATTTCTTTTATATCGGACGCGGATACCTCTATCCTACAGCGCTGGAAGGTGCGCTGAAATTAAAAGAAATCAGTTATATTCATGCAGAAGGATATCACGCCGCCGAACTGAAGCATGGTCCCATTGCTCTCTTGGATGCTTCCACACCTGTCATTGCGCTGATCGGCAAAGGAGTCGGACAGGAAAAAACAATCGGCACCATTCAGGAATGTCTGGCTCGACATGCACCGGTTGTTGCGTTAGCTTCAGAAACAAGTGGAGAAAAACTCTCTCCCGGAATAGATCGGATCATTATTCCGGAATGTTCACCTCTTTTAAATTCAGTGATAACGGCTGTTGCACTTCAGTTGTTCGCATATTATTTTGCAAAAGAGAAGGGCTGCTCCATTGATCAGCCGAGAAACCTTGCAAAAAGTGTTACCGTGGAATAAACTTCCCATCGCAAGAAAGGATGAAATATGTCAAAATTATTTGGTACAGACGGAATTCGAGGCAAAGCAAATGAATACCCGATTACTCCGGAGATTGCTCTCTGGACAGGGAAAGCGATTGCCAGATTTTTTACAAAGAACGGAGAAAGAACCCCTCGTGCGGTAATCGGAAAGGATACGCGGCTTTCCGGGTATATGCTGGAAACAGCACTGACGAGCGGTTTGGTCAGTATGGGAATGGATGTCTTCGAGATTGGCCCCCTGCCGACCCCCGCAGTTGCTCATTTGACAAAATCCATGTGCGCAGACTGTGGCATCATGATTACCGCCTCGCACAATCCTGCTTCCGATAACGGGATTAAGATATTTGACAGCGAGGGTTATAAACTGCCGGACGAAATTGAAGCCCAAATTGAAGCGGATGTGCTGCAGATGATCAGGGGTAACAATCTTGGCGGGTCTACCGGAATTGGAAAAGCATTCCGTATTGATGACGCACGAGGACGATATATCGAATTTGCCAAAAGCTCCATCCGTAACAATTCCCTTGCCGGATTAAGGGCTGTAATGGATTGCGCAAATGGGGCTGCATACTATATTGCACCTCTGATTCTGAAGGAGTTGGGGGTAGATTTGATCCGCACCGCGACTTCTCCGGACGGGACAAACATCAACAAGGGATGCGGGGCGATGGTCCCCCAGAACATGGTACGACTGGTCAAAGATTACAATGCCGATATCGGGATCTCACTCGACGGAGATGCGGATCGTGTCATCTTTTCCGATCACCTCGGGAATATTGTCAATGGAGACCGTATTATCGGATTATGTGCTCTCGATTACAAGAAAAGAGGGCGGCTTGCACACAATACGATTGCCGTGACCAGCATGAGCAATCTTGGTCTGATTGATGCAATGGAGCAAGCAGGAATCCATACGGAAATCACCCCGGTTGGAGATCGGTATGTCATTGAAAAAATGCGTGAACTTGATTTAAACCTCGGCGGAGAGCAGTCTGGACACCTGATTTTCCACGATTACGCCACAACAGGTGACGGGCTTATCTCTGCCCTTCATGTAGCACGAGTCATGAAGAGAGAAAACAAATCTTTGAATGAGCTGGCTGCGGGATTCATGGAAGATTATCCTCAGATTCTCATCAATATCCCCGTAAAAGAGAAAGTACCTTTTGAAACACTGCCGGAACTGCAGGAAATGATTCAGAAGGCAGAAAAGAGTCTTGCAAAATCCGGTCGTGTCATGGTTCGTTATTCCGGAACAGAAAACAAGTGCCGTGTGCTTGTCGAAGCCAAACGAAAGGACGAAGCGGAAAATTGGAGCAAAACTCTCTGTGAAACAATTAAAAAGGTGCTGGTCTGATGCTGCATTTCATAGACACAGAAATTCCGGCAACGATGGCTCCTATGGACGCTGTCAAAGATATGCGTCTTTTGGAACTTGGCATTGGAACTTGGGAAAGTTGTCTCGCTGCCCGATGGGACAAGTTCGATTCACTGACAACAGTATCCGCCCGTTTTTGGCCCTCGGCGGCACTTCTGGAACAGCTTGCTCAAGAGCATGATGGCTTTCTCCTGACGGATAATGACGGAAAACTGCTTGCAGAAACCGGAACGAGTAAAAACGCAGTTCTCGCGGACAAAGAGTCTCTCCTGATCCGGTATCCATGGGATCTTTTGAAAGTCCACGAAGAGATTCTTTCCGGTATCCGGCAATCCTCGCTTTCCGGAACAGTTCGAGACGGAGCGGTGATTGACGGAACCGTGATACTGGGCGAAGGAGCCGTCCTTTTGCCCGGCGTGTTCATAGAGGGAACTGCCGTCATCGGGAAAAATTGCCGGCTCGGACCGAACTGCTATCTGCGCGGCTGCACCTTCATCGGAGACAACTGCCACATCGGGCAGGCGGTCGAGATCAAGAACTCCATTGTGATGCACCATACCGCAGTCGCTCATCTGAGCTACTTCGGAGACTCAATCATTTGTCCAGAGACCAATATCGGCGGCGGCACTATAGCCTCCAATTTCCGTCATGACGGAAAAAATCACCGCTCGATGGTCGCAGGAGAACTTGTGGAGACCGGGCGGCGGAAATTCGGCACGGTTATCGGACCGGGAGTGCATACCGGCATCCACACTTCCATCTATCCCGGCCGGAAACTATACAGCGGGACCAGCACGCTTCCCGGCGAGATCGTGAAAAAAGATTTAAAATAACTTTTTCGGAAGGTCGCCGTCAGAAAAAGTTCGCATACCCGAAAAACTGCAGGAGCGTTTTTACTGCAACCTCTTGCCAAGGTTCACTACGACACTTTTTGAGGTCAAAAAGTCAATACTGCACCCAGTTAAGCATATCACCATAAAGAGCTGATCAATAGAAATCCGAAATCGCCGATGGAAATTGTGCGAACCGGGTTCTGCCCGATGCAGGCATCGGGCGGGTTCCGGCTCGTGAAATAGCCGCGGTGAGACGGAATCTATATATCAAATATTTATGGTGATATGCTTATCCCGAGCTCGGCGGACTTTATTACGATATTTCGCCGGGCAGGGCCTGCAGCAGTACCCTTCACGGCCACAGCGGCAAAGATGCTTTCGGCAGGGAATACAAAACTTCCACCTTGTATGATCTGCGGCTTTATTTCATGCGTCTGCGCAAGATCATCCATAAGCACGGCAAAGACAAATTCCTGGTCCTGCATGCGCATAAGGCGTATTGCCCGTTCACGCACGGCATGGGCGATGTCTGGTGGCCGGGGGAACAGTATTGGGCGCAGGCGGGAACCGATCCGCTGTTTTACTGTGCCGGAGTGAAACCGGAAGAATATCAGTCCTTATATTCCCCGAAAGTGCTCGGGACCGCGGTCAGTTTCCTTTCGGCGATCTGGTCCTGGCAGATGCAGCGGAAAAAGAATTTCAGTGCGGAAAAATCCCCTGCTGCCGATCCCTATACGATCGCTTATCTGACGGCGTGTCTGCTGCATGATATTCTGCCGGGCATGGTGCATTGCCACATGCCGACGATTCAGAAATTCTGGAATCTGAAGCATGACCTGAAACTGGAAGACGCCGAATTCACCGGCTATTGGGAAAAAGGCGGATATTCCGGGGACGCCGTTAAAATTTCCCGCTATGAATTCAAAAAAGAATCGCCGTTTACGGATGTCCTGATCGTTGGCAACATCGGCAGGAAAGAACAGAAATTCCCTGAAAAACTCCAGTCTGACTTCCTGCTGGGAAAATACACCGTAAAAAATCTCTGGAATGATCGGAAAATCGAAGATTTGAAATCCTTGACGGTCAAGCTGGGGACGTTTCTGCTGCTGGGTATCTCCAGAGGCAAATAAGTCCTATAGGACGTATAGGTCTTATTGATTTGCGGATGGCCTGTGGTCCCGCGATTGTCGGACTGGTCGGACTTTTCGGACGAGTCGGACGATAGCGCGTAAGCCGAACTTTTACGCAAGAAGACAGGAAAAATAAAACTCCTATTGATTTGCGGAAAGCCAATAATCCCGCGATTGTCGGACCTGTCGGACCTGTCGGACTGATCGGATAATAGCGCGTAAACCGACCGCAGACATGAGAGTCTATAGCAAGGGAGCTGGCGCGGCATAAGACATGCTCCGGCGGATGGTTTCGGGGAACTGGGTATAAATGGGTGCTATGGGACCAATGGGATAGCCCGGCCAAGCCGGGCTTCCAGTGAAGAAAAAGCCTCTGCCGGTGTATCAAGCGGGAAATCATGAGATCTCGCGCCATTTCCGGTCTTTCGCGTTCAACCCATGAGGCCCATAATACCCAGTAAACCCACAGTTCGCGGAAACCCCGGCCGAACGGATCAGATGCCCTGGTCGATCATGGCGTCGGCGACCTTGCGGAAACCGGCGATGTTCGCACCCATGACGTAATTGCTGGGTTCGCCGAATTCCTTGGCGACCGCATGCGTGGCGGCATGGATGTTCTTCATGATGTTGTGCAGCTTGTTGTCGACCTCTTCGGAAGTCCAGCCGAGGCGCATGGCGTTCTGGCTCATTTCCAGGCCGCTGGTGGCAACGCCGCCGGCATTGGCAGCCTTGCCCGGGCCGAACAGCACGTTGTTTTCCATGAACACGCGGGTCGCACCGAGCGTGGAGGGCATGTTGGCGCCTTCGGAAACACAGATGCAGCCGTTTTTGACCAGCGTCTGGGCGTCTTTTTCATCGAGTTCGTTCTGAGTGGCGCAGGGCAGCGCGATATCGGTCTTGACCAGCTGCCAGGGGCGCTGATTTTCGTAATAGGTGGCCGATTTGAACACTTTGGCATATTCGGCGATACGTCCGCGGCGGACGTTCTTCAGTTCCTTGACA
>SUWI01000003.1 GCA_015061565.1 Lentisphaerota bacterium | reverse complement strand
CTGTCCTTTCCAGAGATTATCCATTTTTCAGGTCGTTGATGATTTGCCAGCACGTCTTGCCGGGAAGTTTTTCGAGGCTTTCGACATGATTTTCCCGGCAGATATCTTCCTCTGAAAGCCGCTGTTCACGGATGATCGCTTTCAGACAACGAACCTGTTTTTCCGATGCGGTCTTTTCATTTGAATTCCGCGTCTGAACCTGCGGAGCTGGATCCATCTGGATAAAGCGTCTCGGCTGATCTTTCGTCAGTTCCTCGTCCAATAACTGGTTCATCCGTGCTTGAATCCGTCTGAATTCCGCCGAATCGTCCAACGCGATCTCACTGGTCACCTTGATCGTGGTGTAATTTCCGCTGGACCCGACGCGTTTCTTGAGAATTTCAACTGTAGGCATGATCGCACCTCTTTAATGATGTTTTTTTTATGCGGTTCATTCCGCATATAATAATCAAACACATTTGTAAAAAGATTTGTCAACAGCTGATTTTCGAGCTTAGAAGCAGTGAATTCCAGAGCCGGGAGTCATTTTATGAACACCAACATGAAAGGGACAAAAATGGACGAAATTGAAAACGAGATGGCCCGCTGCATGGAAGCAAGTTCAATCCCGCAAAGCAGCCCGGCAGCAGCAAGAGTTTCGGAAATAATGACGCGCTATGTCCAGAAGTTCGGTTCGGTCCGGCTTCAAATTTTTCGTTTGTCTGGCATCTCCAAAGAGGCGCTGCGGAGTTATCTGAATGCGCTCCGGATCACTCTTCTCCGCAAGGGTGTCCAGCCTCAATACTGCTGGCAATACAATCCTACACAAGACGCATATATTCTCTTCCTCTGCCATTACGATTGCCCTCCCGGGTGCATCCAGCAGATCGTTTTCCGGCTTTTACCCGGTTCAGCTCGGCTTCGTATAATCAGCAGCGTTTCGGTCAATCAGTGCGTCCTGCCCGATATCGAGACCTGGTTATCAAATGTATTTCCCCCGATTCCAGTTTCCCCAACGACGCCTTTTTACCAGCACACTTTTGGATATTCCCGCTCCTTATGACAAAAGGACCCCGGCCTCTTCCCCTCGAAAAGGGAAGAGGTCGGCAGTAGAGATCAAAATTCTTAAATGGACAACTTGGCGGATTGGAACATTAAGAGTCTCCATTGCTTCCCCAGCTGGGGAAATCCAACGGCAGCTTTCCAACCCAATATCACCTGTAAAGATGGTGAAAATAACTCCGACAAGTTCACCGGATTTAGTTCTCATAGCCGGATTGCTTGTTTGATTCGTGCGTCATTCGCCAGCAATCTGATTTGCTGATTCTTTCAGGATCGACGTTATATTCCATACAGACAGTTTTCAGATCAGTTCCATTGTTTTGCGCGGCTCCCCACAATGACCTACGCGCAGGTTCACTTGCCGGAGTAAAGCCTTGGTCTTACATCTTCGCAGCAGGTATAATATGACGGGAACTAACTCGGGAATCAAAATCAAGGTGCAATTGAGCATATACGGCAGGGGGGATTCTATATAATACACATCAATGAATAACACTTCCATGAATAACACCCTTCATGACATAACAACAGAACCTTACATATGAGATTCGAATAAAAAAGAAAAGATTAACAGACAGAGGATTACGATGCCAAGGAAAAAGATTATTGAACAGCAAGACACTGGATATAGTTTCTACAAACGCTATCTGGAAAAAGGAATGGAATTGCTGGATACCATGAGCCGGAAACATAGGAAAGTGATGCAGACGAGAATGGATTTCAGATACCCGCAGGAGATGAAGACAGATGGAAGCAACAGAGATTTTTCCAGAACATTACAAGGCTTAACGAAAGAACTGAGAAGGGAGGGGTATGATCCGCAGTATATAGCCAGAAGAGAACAGAAGGATCAACCACATCAGCACTACCATCTTGATATTGTAACCAACGCGAAGAATCACGAAAGCAGACAGAGGATCATCGAAAAGGCAGAGAGGCACTGGGGTAATGCGCTGGGGATGACGCAGGAGGATATACACGAGAGGCAGCTGGTCTATCCCTGCACCAAAGATAAAGACGGGAATATGCGTCCTAACGGCTATATGCTGTCAAGGGGGACGGAAGACTTTGAGGCCACCAGAGGCATGATGATCCGGCAGATGGCATACGTCACCAAATACATCTCAGAAGATACCACGCCCAGCACCACCCGCAAGTTCTTCATATCGCAGTATGGAAAACTCCCCAAAGAAGTAAAAAACCCCTTCCACGATGAAGCAGAAGGGGCAGATTCATAAGGTCAGCTCTTCGGCAGAACCAATCCTTCCCGGTAAAAGCTCCACAGATCGGACGGAGCGATCCCATAGCGATTAGGCCGTTCCCAAGTGGCGTCTATGATCGTTTCAGGGATAGCGCTGATGACCGCTGGGAAGACCGGTTTTTCATGGGCGTAAAGATACCAGAAGAAGCCGTTGCCGTAATCATCGTGCCAGGAGACCAGCTCGTCACCGAACGCTGCCACCGCTTTGCCGATCAGTTCTTCCGGTTTTTCCCAGTGCCGCAGGATTTTCACAAGCTTTGGAATCCGCTGTTCTGACGGGAACGATTTCAGCAGGGAGCAGGCGACTGCAGGTTTCCCCAGGGTCACAGCACGGTCCATCAGCTGCTCATCGGTAACACCCCGGCATATAAGGCGCAAGACACTCAGCTTGGCCGGGATATCACTCTTGATGGCCTCTTCAAGTTGAGGGTATGGCAGTTCATCAGCCGGTTCGTCATCCGTATCACCTTCGAAGAACTTTTCATAGCATCCGGCCAGCCGCAGATCGGGTGCTGACCGAAGGAACGGCAGCAGGGCATCTCGTCCGGCCATGATGCCGACGATTTTATCCACAGGACATTCATGACGTTTGGGACCAATTTTCCAGTAAAGCCACAGCCACTGATTCCGTGTAGGATCAGGTCGTCTGTCTGTAACCCATTCCGCGAAGTCTTTACGTGTTTCAAGAGTAGAGAGGTCCAGTCCGCTGGCTATGGCTATCTTCCGTGCCAGCTCAAGCAGGATTATTTTGTCGGCAAGGGGAGTGTCTTCCGGCAGCAAGTTCCCATCATGGTCAGGGATAATGCCGCTCAGGACTGCATTCTTCAGATCTTCCCATGTTTTCTTATCATCTTCCATTTTTCAGCCTTTCATTTTTATGTGAACGCCCCACGACACGGGAGGCTCACCGTTTTCAGTAAGCAGCCACAAAACCGGATAGCCGGGATTCGCCTGGGGACAGGACCCATCCCCATCCGTGAAGAACAGCAGGACATCGGGCCGGATCCTTTTGCCCTTGATGTATTCGAAGACAGGGGTGAAGTCGGTCCCGCCGCCACCGCTGAACCGATGCTTGCGCCAGTCGTGCGGCTGGGTATTCGAGGACACCAACGTGACGTTACCGACCTTAGCATCACATTCGATGACCGTCAGCTCGAATTTACCGAACGAACGCATCAGACGCTCCACCTCGCCGACAAAATCAGGCAGAGCCTCGACGGTACTTCCTGATGTATCCAGCGCGACCACGCCCCGGAACATCTTCTGCCTACGGCCTGGGAGATAGAGCCCCTTGGATATAAAACGGCGATTGGGCGGCAGCCAGCGGTAAGAACCGCCGCGCACCTCGCGAATGAACTGACGCAGCAGGCTCTTCCAGTCGACGTGAGAATTGTTGATTTTTTCCAGGAGCCGGAGCAGATTCCCGGGATCATTGCCCCTGCCGCCCATTGTCTTGAGCGCCAATTCAGCCTCGGCCGAAAGCTGACGGCAGAACATCTCGGTATCGGCATCAAAGGCAGGCTGCGGATCACACTGACCCGCACACTCCCCGGCACTGCCATTGGTGCTGCGGTCACCAGTCCCATTGCTGTTGCCTGATGCATCACCAGTTTTTTTGCCTGTCTGATCACCGCCCTCGTCCGGATTATTTTCATTGGTATCATTTTTCGGATTTCCAGATCGATTATTTCTGCATTCTGTATTTTCATTCTGTTCTCTCGCTTCATCACAGCCGGAACTGGGGGACATGACGTCATCGGAATCATTGCGAGAATCACCATTGTCGCCGAGGGGAATTCCATCCTTCATGCGTATGGGATTGGCATCCGGCGTAATCATTGGAAAGTAATGTTTCGGCGGCATTTCCGGAGGTTTTTTCGGCAGAAGCTCGTAGATCTCCTCGGCAGTCAAGCCGTCCCAAGCTTTTTTATACCCTCGGAGTAACGCTTGAGGAAACTCACCGCGCAGCAAGGGGAAGATTTCCGCATCGGCGGCAAAGCTGAAACGCTCTTCATCGCGATTTCCCTTCCGGAAGGCGTGGCGCAGTGTGATATGAAGGACCTCGTGTGCCAGGACCAGCAAGCGGGCATCAGGAGACAGCGTCGTGTATGCCGTTTCCGAAAGATAGATGCGGCGGCAGTCGTTACATGCGACCGGCGCATTCGGCGATTTTACCGGCACCAGTTCGCACTGACAGATGACCCGCCCGAGAAAAGGATACCGGAGGAGGAGTTCCATGCGGTCCTCCTGGACCAGCACCCCAAAAGGATCGTGTCCATTCATCGGTTCATCTCCGCCTGTTCAGATTGTTACCGAAACGGGCCTGCCACGCGGTGAAATCGGGATGCGCGGTCATCTGTTCGGACAGAACCCCATCTTTATCTTTTTCCAGTACGTCAATCATGGCCAACACAGCAAAGGTCGCAGGCAGCGACATAGACAGCCGGAAAAAGCCGTCGAGCAGCAGAGAAGTCTCCTCCGGGGAGGAACCACGCCCCACCCAGTAGGCGAGTGCGGAGGCCAGCGCGTAGCAAACATCCGGCTTTCTGTCGTTAAGCTTGAGCGGCTTGCCTGGATCGAGCATCATAGCCCGCACATCGCCCAGTGCCCTGAACTGCTTGCGGTATGCCAGGAACTGCGCCGCGGCCCCATCCCCGACCAGGCCTGCGATACAGGGGGACAGCTCGTCATCGTCAAGACCGATTTCCAGGACTTTGGACACGCTTGTCCAGCTGCGGGGCGAAGGCCAGCCGCGTTCACAGTTCTCGCCGGGAGCGAAAAGCATCTCCGGACGAAAACGGATGAACCCAATCAACGAAGGATCAAGACCGTGTTCGCTTGCCCACCGGGCCCATTCCTCCGGTTCGGCATGAAGTTCAAGATGCATCATCCGGTTCGCCAGTGCCGACGACATGGGCAGAGAGACCGCATTGTCCTCGGCTCGGTTGCCAGCCGCGACAATCATCCACTTGGACGGCACGATGTATTCGCCGATTCGCCGATCCAGCAGGAGCTGGTAGGCTGCGACTTGGATGGATGGGTCGGCTGCAGAGAGTTCGTCCAGGAAGATGATTCCAGCTGACTCCGGATCGGTCGGGAAACAGCTCGGCGTCGCCCACTTGGTCTGACCGGCCTCTACGGTGGGCACGCCGCGGAGATCAACCGGGTCCTGCTGAGCCAGACGGATGTCCCGCAGTTCGATACTGGATTCTTGGGCGACCGATTTGACGATGTCACTTTTCCCGATCCCCGGAGGGCCCCACAGCATCACAGGCTGCGAAGCACCTCCGGCGAGCTGGTTCTTGACGAATTTGTCCAGGATCGACTTTGCTTTTTTCACTGTTGTGTTCATTGGTTTATTCTCCTTTGCTCATATCGTCTTCCGTTCCCGGAGTAGCTATCACGGCCCCCAGATGGAACTTGCATTTTTCGATCTTTCCATTTTTCATGTTTTTAATACAGAAAACTCTTTCTGAACCTGAGAATTTTTTTACGATAATCTTTGTCACGCCATACCCCTCCAGAAGGAAATTCTGCTCCTCTTTACCGGAGAAAATCCCGATTGGTACGTTCATATTCGCACACTTGTCGAACACTCCGTCAGGAATACTCTTTTCCGGAGCAACGATGAATATCAAATCGGATTCGGTCCAGATTTCCTTTTGAAAGCCTTCCAAATCATCGAAAATCTCGAATGTCGCCACTTTTAATTGAGTCATTACCGCTCGCCTGGCTTTTTGAGCCAACTGCTTATCCTGACTATCGATGATGAGCCAGATTCGGTCGAAGGGACCCCAATTGGAGAACACCAGTGAGAATAATTCCAGCATAAATTCATCGGATTTTTTTCCGTAAAATTCCGCAAAGATATTTCCATCCCAGAATGGCGTCACCTGCCGCACCTGGGGTTCTTCATCAAAGTCAATCTCGCCAGGCAGACCATTTTTCCAAACAGGATCGATTCTGATACCGTAATTCCGGGCCAGCTTTTTGACTGACTGATCCGGGAGTAATTCTTCTTCGGCTTCCCAGAAATCGCCAGATTTCTTCTCGCGTGCCGTTGCCTTGAGCATCTTCATTTCGATCCCTTGGCGCTTGGCCTCGGTGACGATGGCAAAAGCTTCGGCGAAATTGTTCCTGGTCAGGAGCGGATCGTCCGGAAAAACGGTCCAGGTCAGCCGGGCGCTTTTACCGAAGCGCCGGATGATCTCCCAGTCCAGGTTCTCCACCCCGTCCGCAGTGCAGAGCCAGCCCATACCGGGATTGCAGACAGCGATATTTGCATTCGTGGTGAAACAGCCATTGCAATTCTGCGGGATATAAATCGCACTTTTGCTCGGAGCAAAGTGGAAATATGCGCCGTCCGGCGAGTCGGTGTATTTGAATATTTTCGCCTCGAAAACAGATCCATTGAACAGGACGTACCGCCCCGTAAAATTACCTTCTGCATCGCGGCATTCCATGTTGAAAAGGCCGGGAACCGGAATCTGAGGTTCCCGGAATTCGCGGCACAGTTTCGGCCCGGACACTTTATCCATGATCCGCTTGAACAATCCGAGACTATTGGCAGTATAGACCGGATCGAACCCTTTAGTCATGTCATTGAGTGCCAGCAAAATATTGTTCGCGGGGACGTTATACAACTCCCTTTGGGGGAGAGTCGGCGCTAACGGCTGGGATCCGTCCAGAGGGACAATTATCGGTTCAATTGCGATATTATTTTCCAGGGTCAGGCCGCATCCCGTGTCACGGAGTATTTTCATGCCGGATGCGTCGGCCGCGCCACCCGGAATGTGCGTCAGGCCCAGTTTCGAAATCTGCCGCGAATTGAGATGGTTTATCGCCCAAATTGCCACCTGAGACTGCGTATCGATCCCCTGCACGAAAGCGTCGTCCCCGTTATTTTTTGTAATCAGCATTGTTACACCTCATGGTTTCGTACAATGCCAGAACCTCCCCGATGGCCCGGCACTTAAAAAACGTGAAATTCCAATTCCACGTGGACAACAGGGCGAAAAATCGCCAATCGTTGAACCCGTAAACCGGCTGCGGCAGGAGCAACGAACATTCCCCCCGCAGAATCGCCGGATAAAATGCCCCCAGCTGCATCGGTCCCAAGACGTCAAACCGCTGGACGAGGGATGCCAATTTTACCGAAGTCAGTGGAAATGGCGACTGCCCAAAATCCCGATGGGATTCGTGGTCCCGTGACAACCGGGAGCCACTTGCGACGACTTCCGGTTCGATGATTTCCGGTTCGATGACCGGCTGATCATTGTCTTCACGCCGGGTGATTTTCCCCGGCACCAATTCTTTTTTTTTCGTCATGATCTTCTCCTTTCCGGCCGAAATGGCCTGTTTTACGACGGCAACGACGGCAAATACGGTTATTTGGCCAATCTTATCGTGCGCGTGCGTAGTATTTTTTCATTTCAGCTTGAAATCCCTGTAGCCCCGCTTTTTCCCGGGCAGCGAATTCACGCCAGTGGCCTGGTAGATTTCACCCATCGCTTTCGAAAACTGTTTATAGAAAGCGGATTCCTCAAGGGACGGCAAACCCGCACCAGACCGGATTTTTACGTAACACTTCCACGCATCGGCAGATGCGAAATGATCCCCGGCAGACCGGACAACGTGATTCTGAACGAAAACCGTCATCGGATTGCTGAGTGCCAGCAGACGATCGATCCGGTCGCGCTGGACGGTAGAGAGCGTGATCCTCCAATTGTTCCGCCGAACGCGTTTGGCACCTTCCAGGAACCAGTTGAAAATGCCGGGTCCTTCCTCCTGAATGAGCCGATCGACCAGTCCGAGTTCTCGGCGTTCTTCAGGGATATGTCTGTCGAAGAAAATCGGGATCACCCGATCACGCCATTCGTCGCCGCGGCCTTCATACCGAAACCGCAGCTTGTGATTCGACATAACGATCAAGTTGAAATGGCCAAAATGGTCCACCCGCGTGTTCTGAAATTTTCGCGGGATCTGGAAGAAATCACCACCCACAAGTTTCTTGACCCACTCCGCGCCATCGGTGCACAGCGCCCGACTGACCGCTTCCGGCGCGGTCAGCAGGCTCTGCGTTGTCAGGCTGGAGAATTCATAAGGATTTTTTACGTTTGACATATTCAACTCCATCGTCCGATCTTTTCCGATAATAGCGATCAGAAACAAACTAAGGATGGTTTTTCCGCACCCTCCTTCGCCGAGGCAAAGCAGGAATTTCCGAGTGCGGTTTTCAAAGAACAGCGCCGCACCGAGATATTCCTGCGCCACTCGGCGGTCCTCCGCATCGGGTATGATTTCCTGAAGCACCGCTTCGAACTGCGGAGCTGTGGCCGCCGGATCGGAGCTGATCGGCATCCGGTTAAAAACCATGATGTCAGGAGAATATTCGATGAATTCGAAATCCTGCTGCGCCGGGCACCAGCGCAGGACACCGTTCGCCACCGGAATTATGTCCGGATCCATCTTCGGCATGGGGCCGCAATACGCTTTCCGCTTGATAATCTGCAGCACCGTGCGCAAATCAGACTCGGAAAATGGAATCCCCTCCTGATCGTATTCCATGCGAACCTGGATGATCAAATCCTCCAGATCGTTCAGAACATCCGTCTCGTTGATTTTTGTCCATTCCCCGCCCCAGCGAAACCAACCATCATCATAAATTTTGATGAGGGGATAGTGGATGAACCGCTCCGCAAAATAAAGGGCGTTGATGCGGAAATATTGTTTTCCACACCGGACAAACGGCGGTCCGGTGCGGATTTCAATTTCCGGATTTCTAGGAAAATCAGGTCTACTCATTTCTCGTCATTTCCTCATTTTTCGAATCAACATTCTGGCCACCGGCCTGCATAAATTCAACGATGTCCGGAAAGTAGTAACGGACGTTTTTTCCGAACACCCTCCGCTTGAAGGGGAACACACCCTCAGCTTCAAGCTTCCTGAACTCGGCATAACTGATGGCCAAAAGTTCTGCCGCCTCGGGACCTCGTATGAACTTTGGCTTTACCTCTGGCGGACCAGCTCCTGACTTGGCCAGCGCAGAACAGTATGTAAAGATAGCGTTAAATTCGTCACGGGAAACGATACCCTCCTCCATCCAGGGCGAGATTACCCTCCGCAGGAGCTTCACGGTCGATTCCCGAAATGCTTTACTGTTCATTATTGCCTCCGATTTTTTGCAATCTTCAGCAGTAATTATAATCGCTTTTTTTTATTTTACAATGAGCTAAATAGAGAAATAATAAATAGGGTTGGGACAAAATAAATAGGGTTGGGACAAAATAAATAGAGTTGGGACAATACCAATAGAGTTGGAAGTGTATCATTATAATAGCATGATTCAACAAAAGCTTGATTTTTCGGAAAGTTGAGTGTATTGTAAAAGAGAATAAAGGAAGGCAACGGATGAAGAAGAAATTTAATCGCAAGGCATTGGCACCCGAATTGAACGATCTGTCGAACAGTTTTCAGACCGATGGAAATTTTAATGTACTGTTCGATTGGTTTGATCTGCCTGAACATAATTGGGCGTATGGCAGCCAGCAAAGATTTTTAGACTGGGTAGCAAGTGAAGAGGAAAAACGAGCGAAGAAAATTAACCCAAAACCGCTATCCAAAGGCGCTATCAGAAAACGATACCAGCGAAATCAGAAAATTCCTCCTGAACAACGCTCTTTTTGCCTTGACCGAAAAGAACAGCGCAGAAAGCTTAGAGAAACCCAAAACAATGAATTCCTTACCCGAATATTAGAATCGGATAACCAACTTGATAATTTTGATGATATATCTGACAATCTTCTACTGCTTGAGTCCATAAAAAAACCATTACGTAAAGCCTTTGAGGAGGTTGCACGTGTATCCAAAACAATTCATCTGCTCTGGGAAAAAACAATGAGGTACAGGCTCAACAGCAGTATTATTGCGGCTCATGGAATTTGGATCAATCAGGATGTAGCCCAAAGGTTGCAACAGTTTCCCATGGACTTTGGTTTAGGAGAAATATTGTTGGATCTTGCGCAGAACGAAACGAGATTGGAAACGGACCGAGGCTTATTTTTTGTATTTGCCGGTTCACAGATGGTTAAAAATGCAAAAACATTGGAAGACGGATATGAGCACATTCAAAAGAAAAGAGAAGAACTAATTAAGTCCGGAATACTTGAGGAACAGGATCAGTTTTATATATTCAAAACTTATTATGCTTTTTCTTCCCCTTCTCTGGCTGCTTCAGTTTTGCTCGGGATGAATGTAAATGGGCAAAAATATTGGATTGACTATCGAGGTAAAACTTTCAAAGAACTCCACCCGAAATTCGATAAAATGAAAAGAGGCCCGGGAAGACCAAAAAAATCTTCCTGAGCCATCCATAAAACTACAACAGTTGTCAACTTAATATTTTTCTGATCTGATCCAGCACACTCTGGGTTGGTTCCGGTTTGGTATCCAGCAGTTTTATCACCGCTTGAACACGATCCTTCAGCGAGTCGTTTTCGATCACTCCGGAAATCGCATTGATAGCCTGACGCTGGGCCGCATCTCCTATATGGGTGTAATACTTGTCCGTGATCTTCGAATTTGTCCCCAAAATCGAATCTACAACCGCTTTGGGAACACCGGCCTCAGCACAGAACGAACAGAAAGAGTGACGCAGGGAATGGAAACCGTAAACCGTCATTTTCTTGTCTCTGCCCGGAACTTCCACAGACGGTTCAAGTCCGATCCAGCGTATTACTCTCAAAATGTCCAAATTTACAAGGTTGTTGCCAACATTTTTACCCTCGGCATTGATCTTGTTATACCGGACAGCGACTTTGGGACAAACATAACTGTTGCCAGACTCCTGCCACGTTTGGGCTTCCAATAATGCTTTTTTGAGTTCAGGTGCAATGGGGATGGTGACTTCCTTGCCAGTCTTGAATTGTTTAACCCAGACGCGATCTATATTCAAATCAACCTTGGTCCAACGCAGCAGCACGCAGTCTTTCATTCGCTGGCCAGTGTACATCCCAATGTAGTAGATGACCTTCACCTCGTTTTTATTCATGACTTGGAATTTGTCGTCATCAAGAACATCTCTTAACTGCTGCTCCTGTTCTTTGGTAAATGGCTGTCTTTGAACAATGGATCCCTGCTCCTCTCGGGCATTACGGAAGATGTGTTTTATCCGGAATGGATTTTCGCCGCCGCAATAATCTTTCAGGCATTCGAATATTTTGCGAAGACGTCTCATTTTGCGATTGTGGGTATCAACTGCAATGCGCGTGGTTTTCAGATAATCGACGTATCTGGAAACGACCTCAGGAGTTACATCGGAAATTACCGATAAAGCACTCCGTTTTCCTTTTCCATTACCGCTCCTGCCCTCTGCGTAATCAATGAATTCCTGGAGGGTGGAATGATACATTAACGGTTCATGCGGAGTCAGAGGACGAGCCCGATCTGGATGAACTTCGTATTTTTCCCATATTTCGGATAAAGGAAGTGGCTCGACAATTTTCGAAAATCCTTTGATTGCATTGATCTGGGCTATGGCGACTTCCTGGTTGGGAGCTTCGTAAACGGCATCCAGATCGGTTGCTTTTCTGAATGCATCTTCAAAGTCGGCGGTTTTCAGGGCGAATTCCTTCCGAACCCCATTGGCCACCATGAGCCGGTAGTAATAGGGACCGTTCTTTTCCTTCTGCCGTAATTTTCCTCGTAACTGATTCAATTTCTTCCTGCTCTTCCGAACACCGCTTGCTTTCATCATGACGTGCCTATCCTGTATTGCACGTTATGGCTCAATATAGCATTCAAAACACGATTCCGCAACAAAAAATGGGGAAGAAATGGGGAAGAATTGGCGATTTTGAGGCTGAAAATGGTGCCGAAGAAGGGACTTGAACCCTTACGCTCTCGCGAGCGCCAGATTTTGAGTCTAGTGCGTCTGCCATTCCGCCACTTCGGCTGACTCTGCCCCTAAACATACCCCCGGATTGAAAAATTTCAAGCCCGAAACAGAAAAAATACGTTTTTTTTCTTGCATAAAAGACGTTTCACAATTATATTGTTCCATTATCCAATTTTCTTGATGGAGAGGTTATCATGAACGAAGAAATCGTACTGGGTTTTGATATCGGCGGAACCAAGATCGGCGTCGGGCTCGTTTCGACCGGCGGGAAGATCCTCGGCAGCCGGCGGATCGAAAATAAGGACACGTATCCGGAAGACATCCTGCCGCTGCTGGTCACCGCAGCCAAAGAGATCGTGCAGGAAAATCAGCTGAAACTGACCGACGTTGCCGGGTTCGGGATCTCCGCGCCGGGACCGGCCGACGTCGCCAACGGCATCCTGACCGCTCCGCCCAACAACATCCACTGGCGCAATGTGCCGATCCTGCAATATCTGAAAGATCAGCTCGGCATTCCCGGATGTTTTGAAAACGATGCAAACTGCGGCGCCCTGGCGGAAGGTTTCTTCGGCGCCGGACGCGGAATCAACCATTTCATTTACCTGACCATGTCCACCGGCATCGGTGCCGGGATCATTACGGAAGGCAAACTTGTCCGCGGCACCGGCCTTTACGGCGGCGAAGTCGGCCATACCGTGCTGGAGGTCAACAGCGACCGCAAATGCGGCTGCGGCATGTACGGCTGTTACGAAGCATATTGCTCCGGACGTAACATCGCGCTTTATCTGCAGGCGAAACTGAAAGACCAACCCGATCATCCGATCGTGCAATGTGCCGGCGGCAAAGTGGAAAATATCGATATGATCTCGCTGGAAAAAGCGTTCCGCGCCGGAGATAAACTGGCAGCCGAGATCTGGGATGAGATGTCTCTGCGCAATGCGCAGGCCATGGGGATCCTGATCAACACCTTCAATCCGGACCGGCTGATCCTGGGCACGCTGGCATGGGCGATCGGGGATATCTATATGGATCCGATCAGAAAATATCTGCCGCGCTTCTGCTGGCAGGAGATGCTCAAAGACTGCGAACTGGTACCCAGCGAACTGCGGCGCGATATCGGTTCCTACGCCGGCGCGGCCGCCGCGCTTTATTTCCTGCTCCATAAGAAATTCTGATCCGACCGAAAGGAATCCCCCATCATGCTGACCCATACCGGTTCCGCCGCCCTGACCGGCATCGAAGCCATCCCGCTGGAAGTCGAGGTGCATGCTTCCGGACGGGGCGAACAGGAGATCGTTTCCATCGTCGGACTGCCTGACGCCGCGGTGAAGGAGAGCCGCGAACGGATCCGTTCCGCCCTGTATTCCTGCGGGTATGAACATCCGGCCGGTGCGACCCTGGTCAATCTGGCTCCGGCCGACCTCAAGAAAGAGGGAGCGGCGTTCGATCTGCCGATCGCGCTGGGACTGGCCGCCGCGACGGGCGCGGTCGATCCGGTTCTGCTGGAAGATGCGATGATCCTCGGCGAACTCGCGCTGGACGGCGGGGTCCGGCCGGTCCGCGGCATTCTTTCGGTGGCGCTGATGGCCCGGGAGCACAAGGAATTCGGCAAGCTGATCGTGCCGGCGAAAAACGTCTCCGAAGCGATCGTGGCGGCCTCGAAGCTCAAAGTCTATCCGGTGGCCTCGCTGCCGGAAGCGATCGCCGCTCTGCGAGGCGAACTCCTGCCGGTCGATCCCTCCGCCGCCGATGCCCTGTTTGCCGAACCGGACTGGACCGACATTCCCGATTTTTCCGAGGTCAAGGGACAAGCCGCCGCCAAGCGGGCGATGGAAGTGGCGGCCGCGGGCGGGCACAATCTTTTGATGATCGGTCCGCCGGGCGCCGGAAAATCAATGCTTGCGAAACGTCTTCCCGGCATTCTGCCGCCGATGACCGAGGCGGAAACGCTGGCGACCAGCCGGATCCACAGCATCATGGGTCTGCTGCCCGCCGATTCGCCGCTGGTCCGCACCCGGCCGTTCCGCGCGCCTCACCACACGGTCAGCGACGTCGGCCTGATCGGCGGCGGTTCGAATCCGGGTCCCGGCGAAATTTCCCTCGCCCACAACGGCGTTCTGTTTCTCGACGAACTGCCGGAATTCAAGCGCACGGTCCTGGAAGTGCTGCGTCAGCCTATGGAGAATGGCACGGTGACGATCTCCCGCGCTGCCGGAAGTTTCACCTTCCCCTGCGAATTCATGCTGATCGCCGCCATGAATCCGTGTCCCTGCGGACATCTCGGCGACCGCCGGCACGTCTGCCGCTGCCGTCAGATGCAGATCCAGAATTACCGCGCCCGGATCTCAGGTCCGCTGCTGGACCGGATCGACCTGCATGTGGAACTGGCCGCGCTTTCGGAAGACGAACTGCTCGCCCATGGCGCCAAGGCGGAAAGCAGCGCCTCGATCCGGGAACGGGTGATGAAGGCTCGTGCGATCCAGCAGGAACGTTTCAAGGGAACCAGAATCACCTGCAACGGGCGGATGGAACCGGCGCATCTGCTGAAATACTGCAAGCTGGATCCGCAGACCGAAACCCTGATCCGTCATGCGATCGAAGAATTCGGTTTGAGCGCACGTGCCTACGACCGCATCCTGCGGGTGTCCCGCACCATCGCCGACCTGGCGGGCAGCACCGCCATCCGCCGCGAACATCTCTTCGAAGCGATCGGCTACCGGTCCATGGACCGCAGGAACTGAATCATCCGGCGCGGTATTGCTGCCGGAAAGACCGCGGCGACACCGCGAACGCACGCCGGAACTGTTTGCAGAAATAATTGCTGTCGTAAAACCCGCACTGCTCCGCGATCTCCGCAATGGAACTGTTGCTGTTGATCAGCAGGTCGCAGCCGTGCCGGAGCCGGATCTTCATCAGATATTCGATCGGCGAACAACCCGCGCTGACATGGAAATGGCGGAAAAAACTCCGTTCGGACATTTTGGCGATCCTCGCCAGTTTTTCCAGTTCCACGGGCTCCGCATAATGACGGTTCATATAGCGGATGGCATCACCGATCAGGAAATTGGCCCGCTGCTCCCCGCCATCCTGGCCGCTTTTGCGCGAAATGAACGCGATGATCTCCATGAACAGCGCCATGCATAAGAACAGTTTTCCCGGCAGGGGATCCTTGAGTTCGTCTTCCAGTTTCCGGATCATCCGGACGGCTTCGGTCAGATCATCCGGAGCAAGCCGCGCCGCCGGATTGGCTGAATGATACAGATTCTTTCCGTCCGGAAAAATCTTTCCGAACAGCGGCATGGAATAGCCGTCCAGCTGCGGCAGCGAAAGCCTGGAGGGATCGAAAATCAGGTTGATGATCTCCATTTCCCCGGTTTCATCATACGCATGGACCGCGCCCGGATGGATGATCAGCACATCCCCGGCGGCAACCGGAACATTTTCCCCGTCAAGTACATGCCGGGCCGGACCGCGGATGATCACCGCGATTTCCGAATAGTTGTGGTCGTGGAAAAACCGCGCCGGATGCCGCCCTTTCCCAAGATAGACCACCCAGACCGGCAGTTCCGTGGCTCCGATGAAACAATCCATTGTCGAATGAAAAATCTTCTGCATCAGACAAAAATCTCCCTTTTGGCGGTATTATACTATAAATCGGCTGAATAATCAAGGTTTTTTCCCGAAAAATGATTATATTTGTTATTGGATGAATATCGGATCTTTTCAAATTTCAACTCAAGGAGGATAAAATGGGCAGGAAGGACAAAACGTTTTTTCCGGAATTTTTCACTTTGATAGAGCTCCTCGTCGTGATCGCGATCATTGCGATCCTGGCGGCGATGCTGCTGCCGGCACTGAACAATGCGAGAGAAGCCGCGCGTGCCGCGTCATGCATCGGAAATCTCAAACAGGTCTCGCTCGGACTCATGAATTACCATGATGCATATCTGAGGTTTCCGAAAGCGGCAGCAAGCGCCAAAAACGCATCCGGACGAACCGACAAATGGGGCGGACTGCTGCATGAACAGAGCAAAATTCCGCCGAGGACTTTTCTCTGCCCGAGTTTTCCATTCGAAAAACGCAACGCACCGTCCGACTTGATCAAGAACCATCTCAAAAATCTGTATACTTCAAAAAAACTGGTAGTGGATGCGGACAACTGGCCGATGACCGATTACGGATATAACTATCAGTATCTGGATCACAGCAAACTGAGCCAGTTCAAGCAGCCGTCCTACACGATAGCCGTGGCGGAGACCCGTTCCGCAATGTTCTATAACGGACAGCATACGGTCCATTCCTTCACCTGGACCTGGAACACCGCGAGCTACTTTTATGTTTATCCGAATCATAATACGAAAGCCAACGCGCTTTATGTGGCGGGACATGTGGCGCCCATCACCGGTTTAGGTTCCTCCAAGGATCCCACCAACTGGATCAAATCGGTTTATGCGAACAAGGGACCTGCCGCGGGAACCAATTACACCCCCAACCGGTGGGGTTGGGATCCGAATGTAAAATACCGCTGAAAATTGAAAAATATAACAGGAGTTTTGAATGATGAAAAAGAGTTTATTGACGGTCGGAATGCTGGCAGTCTGCTCGTGGTGTTCCGCGGCGGAAAACCTGATCCGGAATGCGGATTTTTCGGAATTGTCGCCGGCCGGACTGCCGATGCACTGGTCCTTCGCGAGCACGACCGGAACCCGGCAGAAAAGTGAAAACGGGATCATCCGGATCGCCCCGAAATTCGCAGCGGTCCAGCACAATATCAAGATCGAAGCCAACAAGAGCTATCTGCTCAGTTATGAGGCGAAAGGCTCGCCGGACGCGACTTTCCAGCTTTACAGTTCGTGGCAGGAAGGGGAGAAAAATCGCGGATATACCGATGCCGGAAAAAAGAAAGGCACGGAGGAATTTACCGAATACAAATTTCTTTTCAATACCGGCGAAAATGCCCGCGGCTACCGGCTCTACCTGAATGCGCACACGGGAAAGGAACTGCAGATCCGCAACCTTTCGCTGACGGAGGCCGCGCCGCAGGGAAAACTCAAGAATTACGATTTTTCCATGCTGGCCAACGGCTGTCCGGTCAACTGGACCCAGCGGAACAAAGCGGAACTCTACCGTTATGAAAACGGCACGGCCACTCTGGAAGGCAAGGACAAAGCCACGCTGCTGGTGCAGACCACCGATTTCAAGCCGGGCGACCAGTATGTGCTGTCATACGAAGTCCGCGGGACCGGGAACTACCGGACCTATCTGGGCTGGATCCAGATGTACCCGAACAAAAAACGGGATTGGAAATCCAGCGGCTCCGGCATCAAAAAACTGCCGAAGGAATGGACGAAACAGTCGTTCCGCATTTCCATTCCGAAAGGTGATTTCACCGTTACTTCCAATCTGGTGCTGCAGGCTGAGAAAAACAGCAAGGCGGAATGGAGGAATTTCAGCATAGTCCCTTTTGAGGCGAAAAAGCTGCTGGGCGGCACCTGGCAGCTGAACGGCGATGCCGATTTCGATAAAGACCGGCTGTCGATCTCCACGGGCAATGCGGTCCTGGAAAAAATTCCGGTCCAGCCGGGCCAGCATTACCGGCTCGAGTTCCGGATCTACGGCAACCGGAAGGCGAAAAACGCCACCGGATTCCATGTCTACCGCGTTATGGCGATCGCCGGAAAAAAGACCTTCGAGGCTCCGTGGGATGACGCCATGGGCGATCAGTATCAACAGAAAAAGTTCAATTTCACCGTGCCGGGAAACTGCAAAACGATCGATCTGAAGTTTCAGGGACAGACGGGATCGTCTTTCCGGATCGACCGGATCAAGCTGGAAGCGTGTGAACCGGAAGTGCCGCAGTCGCAGCTGCTGACCGTCACTGAACCGTTCTACCGCAACAGTTTCTACAGCTCGCGTCCGCAGGAAAAGCATGTCCGCGGCGAAGTGGTCTTCCCGAAAGGAGCCACTTCAGCGGAAGTCCGGTTCAACGGCGAAGTCAGAAAGCTGACATCGGCCGGCAAGTTCAGTTTCGACGCCTCCGGACTGAAAGTCGGCAAATATCCGCTGACGGTGAAGTTCAGCGACGGCAGGACGGTCACCCAGGATATCCATAAACTGGCGAAGGCGAAAGTCGAAGTGGTGCTGGCGCCGGATCTGTTCTTCTATGTCAACGGGAAACGGGTGGTCCCGAATTCCATTCCGCGCTCGGGCGCCTATTCGTTCAAGGGAGGTGTTTATCAGGGAGCCCGGAACGGCGTCAACCTGGTCTTCGGTTTCGGCGGACACGGCAAAGGTCTGGAGATGCTGGATGCGGCCGAAAAACTGGGTCTGAAGGTCCTCATCCACTGCGGGGTCCTCCACCAGCTCAGTCAGGCGGAAAAACAGACCTTCCTGCACAACAAATACAATCTGATCTCACAGGAAATGCGGAACCATCCGGCCTTTTTCGGTTATTTCATGGTGGATGAACCGGCGTGGGCGGGCATGCCGCTGAAATGTCTGGAAGAAACTTACCGGCTGATGCGCGAATTCGATCCCTATCACCCGGTCTGGATCAATGAAGCGCCGCGGGGCGGCCTGGATACGCACCGTCAGGTGGCGGGCGCATGCGATGCCTACGGTGTGGATATCTACCCGGTCCCGGCGCCGAGCATGCACTCGGGTCTGGAAGACAAGATGATGACCAGCGTCGGCAAATATGCCGAGCTCTGCCGCGAGGCGGGATACGACCGCAAGGCGGTCTGGCTCTATCTGCAGGGCTGGTCCTGGAAAACGATGCACAATCCCGATGCACAGGACGGATATCCGACCCCCGAAGAACTGCATTTCATGCAGATGGATGCCTGGATCCACGGCTGCACGGGAGTTTTCTGGTGGGGAACCGGCCATGTGCGCTCAGAAAAATTCTACAAGGAAAATATGGACGCGGTCCGCCATATTCACCGTCTTTCCGGCATGCTGGTGCTGCCGCGGACGCTGTATAAGGTCCCGGCTCCGCTCTTCGCCGTGGAATACCGCAGCGGCAAAAACCGTTATGTGGCGGTGGAAAATCCAACTGGCAAAAAGGCCTCGGTCGAACTGCCGTCCGACCTGAAAAAACTTGACGGTCCGGATGCGGGCGATTTGCCGCCGTGGAGCGTGACGGTTTACGGGAATGCGCCGCTGCCGGAACCGGCTTATGAGCTGCCGGCGAAAGACGATGAACTGGAATCGGCGCCCGATCCGTTCAAGCTGTCGCTGAAAGAACACGGCAAGCCCTATCTCGGCAAAGCCTCCTGGATCTGGGCGAAAGGCTATCTGACCAGCCAGAAGAGCGTGATCGCCGAAGGCAAAATCGTGCTTTCCAAGCCGGTCAAATCGGCGACTTTGTATTATGCCGTGGACGACATCGGCGAATTCCGTTTCAACGGAGCCGATCTGCCGAAATCCCGCGGCTGGGACGCCATCACCGAACTGCCGGTGAAAGCCAGACAGGGGGAAAACCGGCTCTGGATCAAGGCCGGCAATGTGATGGGCGCCTGCGGTATCCTCTGCGAACTCAGGGTCGTTTATCAGGACGGCACGCGGGAAAATTTCGTTTCCGGCGGACCGTGGCTGCTGGCGGGTCCCGAAGGCGGCAAACTTCAGGCCGCTGAAGTGATCGCACCGTTCGGCGAAGGCGCCTGGAAAAAGAGACCCAAAATCCGCTGAAGACCGAATCATGAAACTGCAATGGATGCGTTTGCCGGAAAACGGCCCGGCTCCGCGGATCACGCTGTTCCACACCGAAGCCGAACCGGACGGTTCCGGCCGTCTCGAGTTCGAATATACCGCCGATGAAAAATGCCAATGGTTTGCCGACGGCGAACTGGTCGCCGCCGGTCCGGAACTCGGTACACCGGAATGCTGGTACAAAGGGAAAGTGAAACTGCAGCTGACGCCGGGACGCCATGTGCTCGTGGCCCGGGTGCTCGCTTTCGGAGCGGACGCAGCGGCCAATCAGTTGAGCATCCGGCCCGGTTTCGCCTGTTCCCTGCCCGGACGGTGGACCTGCCGCGAAATGACCGGGCTGGCTTATGAAAAAGCCTGGCCCGACTGGGGCAGCCTCCCGCGGGTCCATGTTTCAAACGAGTATGATCCCGCCTGGCTCAAGGGCGGCGGTGATGGCTGGGTGACTCCGGAATTTTATGAAGACGGCCGGGAACTCCATGAACCGACCCTGCCGGAACTGCTCCAAAACGAGGTCACGGATTATGTCTATGAGGACGGTCTGGTCCGTTTTGCCGATTATGAATGCGTGTGGCCGTCGTGGGAATTTTCGGGACAGGGCACGGTGTCCATCCGCTGGGGCGAGACCGGGTATCTGACTTCAAATTTCAATCATCACAATCTCAAAGGCGAAAAGGGACGGCGGGACGGTTCGTTCCGGGTCGGAAAATTCGATATTTTCGAGGTCAACGGCAGTTTGAGTTTCACCGATCTGCAGTGGCGCGCGGGCCGTTATGCGGAGATCCGCTGCACCGGCAGTGCAAAAGTGGAAAAAATGGTGTTCCGGCGGCACGGCTATCCCTATCGGTTCCGTTTCGATTACGGAGCAATGCCGGAACCGTGGCGGGGCGCGCTGCGGATGGCGACCCGGACGCTCGAATGCTGCAGCCATGACTCTTTCATGGATTGTCCGTTTTACGAACGGCTGATGTATATCGGCGACGCCCGGATCGAGGCGCTGTGCGCATATGCGGCGGCGGACGACGATAAGCTGGCGCGCAAGGCCCTGCGCTTTTTCGCACTGTCGCAGAAAGATTCCGGCGCCACGCTTTCCCGGTATCCGGCGAAAGTTGAACAGGCGATCCCGTCGTTCGTGGCGATCTTCATCCTGATGCTGCATGATTTCATGATCCATCGGGCCGACCGGGAGTTCGTGCGTGAAATGCTGCCCGCGGCGCGGAAAGCCGCCGATTTTCTGCTCACTTCGAAAAAGGAGGACGGCCTGCTGTATCCGCCGGGCTGGAATTTCATCGACTGGGTCTGGCCGCAGCACGGCATTCCCTTCGGCAGCGAGTGCGGAACCAATTCGATCCTGAATCTGCTGATCGTGCTGGCGCTGAAGGATCTTTCCGAACTGGAACATTTCGCCGGAACTCCGGAACAGGAAAAACATTACGGGACCGAATCGGAAAACCTGTTCCGGAAGGTCTCGGAGATCTATTACGTGCCGGAAAAACAGCTGTTCGCGGACGACAAAGAACACCGGTTCTATTCCGAACACGCGCAGGTGCTGGCGATGCTGTCGCATTCCCTGCCGCAGCTGTGGGACGGTCTGCGGCAGGCCGACAAGCTGACTTCCTGCGGGATCTATTTCTCGCATTATTATCTGGAAGCCTGCCGGAAATACGGACAGAAGGAAATGTTCGAGGCGCGGCTGTCGCAATGGTGCGAACTGGAAAATCTCGGGCTGAAAACCCTGCCGGAAGAGTTCTGTTTTCCGCGTTCGGACTGTCACGCCTGGAGTTCGCACATCCTGTATCACTGCTGCATGATGATGCACGGCCGGTGATCCGAGGTCAGGATCGGCTCCGCCCGGAGCATGGTTTTTCGCGATTGACGGATCCGTCAACCGCGGCAGCATTACCCTGGCGGCACTGACACCATACTTCCCGGGCAACTTCGCGGGAAAAAACCGGGCGCCCTCCCTTGATAATCACGGAACGATGAAGTATATTAGCCGAAACAGTCCGTTTTGATGTGCGGGATGTCATGCCGTTGATTTTTACAACACAAAAATACGAAGGAAGGGAAAGAACATGAAAAAAATCGGTCTCGTCTGGTTGTTCTGCCTGATGTCCGTCCTGGCGTCGGCGCAGAAATACGAACAGCTGCCGCTGAAACAGAAACTGGCCGACAAAGACCTTTCACTGGCGGTGACTTTCGACTCGCACGGAGTCAATGCCGACTTCGCCAAAGGGGAAAAGCTCTCGCCGGTGATGCGGGACACCAATCTGATGCTGCGCATGTTCGTCGGCTTCGACGGGAGACAGGCTTATCTGCCGATCCCCGGCGAAAATCTCAAGCTGCCGCTGCTCAGGAATGCCGATCCGAACAAAGGGACCGTGATCTTCTGGTACAAGGCCACGGACTATGTTCCGGGCACCAAGGATACCAAAGGCGTCAAACGCGGCAACATTGCGTTGTTCAATATCGTTTTCGGCGAAGATCCGTCCTGGGGCATCGAGCCGCCGGAAGGACACAGCTACAAGAGCAGGAAAAAAGGCGAACGCCAGGTCGATCTGAGGCTCTATGAATATGCCGATTATATCTACTTCGATTACCGCAACAGCATCGCGCCGTCCTGCAGCCGGGTCCAGATGAACATGAAAGGCGTCAAGCAGGACGAATGGTGCCAGATCGCGGTCACCTGGGGCGGCGGCAAGATCGCGCTTTACCGCAACGGAGAACTGAAACAGGAAGCCTCGCTCGGCGCCAGTTACCGGGAAATCGCCGATATCGACGTCAAATCCGGTTTCATCGGCATCAAGAGCAAGTTCTATGAAGATGTGCATAAATACGGTGTCGGCATCGATGATTTCAAGGTCTATTCCCGCAAACTTTCCCACGCCGAGATCAAAAACCAGTATGCCCGGATCCTGAAAGACAAATCAGCGGTCGCCATTCAGGATTATGAAGTCAAACTTCACGGAGTGGATACGGGCCGCGGCGACAAGCTCGACCGGATCGAGGTCGAATACGATTTCGCCGCCCTGCCCGCCGACCTGGCCGAAAAGATGAAGAAATCCGGGCTGAAAGTCGATTACAGACTCACCGGGCCCGACGGCAAAACGCAGACCGGTTCCTGGACCTTCAAGGACAGCGGCTGCCGCATGATCGGCGGCATCACCGTGCCGGGCAAATACACTCTCGAAAGCACGATCGGCGGCAAACATAAGATCGTTGCCAGTATCATCCGGCCCGACCTTTCCTTTGCCTACAACGGCCTCGGCGATGAAGACGAAGTGCCCGCGCTCTGGAAAGATTACCGCTGGGAAGGAAGGACCGTGACCCTCTGGAACCGGGTTTACAAGTTCGGCAGCGGTCCGCTTCCGGAATCCATCCGCATCAAAGGCAAAGAACTGTTCGTGCAGGCTCCTCAGCTCCGGATCGGCGATGCCGAAATCAGCTGGAAAGCCGGCAAGACGACCCATACCAACCGGACGGTCACCTTCACCGGCAGCGGCAAGGCGGACGGTTTCACGCTGGATTACGCCACCACGGTGGAATACGACGGCCTGATCAAATTCCACTGGACCGTGAACGGCAATCCGACGATCGGCAAGATGACGCTCGACTGGCAGGTCGCTCCGGAATTCAGCCGCTATCTCATGGCGCCGCGGCTGCAAAGCACCAAGCGCACCAAGTTTGAGTTCAAGGCAGCGAGTCTGGAAAACATGCTCTGGCTGGTTTCCAAACAGGGCGGCTTCGCTTTTGCGACCGAACATTATGCCAACTGGATCTTCGACCAGAGCCAGCCGATCCTGTTCGCCGACCGCGGCAATGGCAAGTGTGAAGTCAAGATCATTCAGAAATCCGTCAAAATGCCCGATGCGGTCCCGTATGAAGTGCTGTTCATCACCACTCCGACCCGCCCGCTGCCGGTCCACAACCGCGCCATGCGCCGCGGCAACAACTATCCGATCCACGATGCGGGCGGCAACGGCGGCATGACCGGGGTCGGCACCTTCCTGCCCCATCCGACCGACTTTGCGGTCAGGGTCAGGCACTGCCGGCCGATGAGCCGTTCGATCTACGGTCTCGCCAACGCCCTGACGGAGGAAAATCCCTGTGTCCAGTATTTCCGCAAGTACTGGGCCATCCCGCGCGGGACGGTCTGCCTCATGCCGCACCATATCCCGCTCGGCAACGGCAAATACAAAGTCGAACGCTATCCGCTGCTGCTGTTCTGCAACAAGACTTCTTTCCAGGATTATCTCATCAACAACCAGCAGGTTCTTTACAAGCATCCTTACGGCGACCGTATCGGGGAGATCTATTACGACCACTGCGGTTCGGTCGAATGCCGCAACGAACATCATAAATGCCTGTTCAAGGACAAATTCGGCAAAGAGATCTATCCGAACGAAATGCTGAGCAAGCGCAAGCTCATCGAACGCACCGTGGCGCTGGCCCACCGCAACGGCCGGACCGTGATGTGCCACGGCCAGCGGTCATTCTACCCGATCCAGTGCGGCATGGCCGATTACTGGTTCCCGGGCGAACAGCATACCGTGAACATCAAACGCAATCTCTGGTGCTACACCGACGAGATCCCCGATGAGATCTATCAGACCGAATACAACCGCGATATCCTCGGCATCGGCGTGGTGTTCCTGCCCGCGCTGGGATATTATGAAGACAAAAAACTGATCTACCGCACCCCCGGGCCCACCGAGGCGATGCTCACCATGCTCGCGCTCAACGATGTCGAAACCAGCAGTTTCTACACCCATGCGCCGACCACGATCGCCTACTGGAACATCCTCGAAAAATACAAAGTCGATTCGCCCGAAACCGTCTGCCATCTCTACAGCGAAAACCACGACATCAAGAGTTCGAATCCGAAAGTTCTGGTCACCTGGTTCGAATGCCCCGGCAAGAAATATCTGGTGGTCATCGGCAACCGCGAATACCGGCCGCAGACCGCGGAAATCGATCTTTCCGCCCTCGCCAAAGGCGATTTCGAGATCATGGAGGAACGGACCCACAAACTGCTCAAGACCAAGAACGGTAAATTCAAGATCAAAATTCCCGCCCGGAATTTCCGTATGATCGGCTTCCCGCCGCAATCGTTCTATCCGGTCCTCGACCAAATGGACAAACTGTGGGGCAGCTGGAAGACTTCCAAATATGACACGGAATTTTCGCAGGTCCTCCAAGACGGCCTCGGCAATTCCCGCGCCCTGCAGATGAAAACCGGCAAGAAACCCGGCGGCTGTTTCCTGAAAGATTATCCGATCATCCCCGGCAAGACCTACACCTTCAGCGTCATGGCGAAGAAAAGTGTCAAGCAGGGCAAGATCAGTCTTGCCATCCAGGCCCGCACCGGCCAGGTTTTCACCGGGATCCCGCCGGTTTCCAAATCGGTCGACGCCACCGGCGAATGGCAGAAGATCACGCTGGTTTTCGCTGTCCCGGATAAAGGCAAATGGAGCAAGAGCGACCATGTGCTGGTGACGCTCGGCGCCGGCGGAACACCCGACTGCACCACCCTGTTCGACGATTTCAAAGTGGAAGAAAAATAACCCGAAACCAAAGGAAAAAGACCATGAAATTTTTCAACATCATGCCGTTCATGCCGTCCAACGTGAAAAAGATGGCGTCGGAATACCAGCGTTACAGAGAAGCGACCGGGATGAAGATCCTGCTCTGCAGCATGACGCTCAACCCCGAAGGCGAAGACCCCTACCTGAAACCCAAAAGTTTCATCAAGGCGTTCGGCGAACTCAAAGAAGAACTCAAAGACTCCGATATCGAGCTCGGCATCCTGCTGCAGTCTTTCCTCGGACACGGCTGGAGTTCCTCTTCGCCTTCCGTGCATCTCTTCCAGCCCACGATCAACCACACCGGAACGACCAAGGGCAGAATGTGCCCGCTGGGTGAAGACTTCCTGAAATACTGCGAATTCGCCGTCAAGGGACTGGCCGCGCTCAAGCCGGTGACTTTCCTGCTCGACGACGACACCCGGCTGCTCGACAATGACAAGCTCGAATGCTTCTGTCCGCTGCACCGCGCCAAATTCTCCAAAAAATATACGCAGGAAGAACTGATCGAACTCGTCACGCATGCCAAAAAAGACGATCCGATCATGATCGAGTTCGAAAAAGTCCGGCGCGATTCCCTCGAAGCGTTCTGTGCCCGCATCCGCAAGGCGATCGACAGCGTGGATCCGACGATTCCCTGCGGGATCTCCGGACCCGGCCGCGAACACCTGATGTTCGAACGCATGGCGCTCGCCGCCGCCGGACCGAACACGGAACCGTTCATCCGGGTCGGCAACGCTTTCTACGGCCGCTGTTTCGCCCTCAACTATCCGCAGAACGTTTACAAGACCGCCCTGATGAAAAAGGCCTGCGGCAGCGTCAAATTCATCCTCGATGAATCCGATACCTATCCGCATCACCGCTACAGCCAGACCTGCGCCGGGCTCCATACCCATCTGACCAATGCCATCCTGAGCGGCCTCAAAGGCTCGAAAACCTGGATCGAAAACTTCATCAACTTCGCGCAGGGACATGAAAACGTCCGTTACGAAAAACAGATGAAGGAATATATGCCTTTCTATGATGAACTCACCAGGGCGGTCGAAGGCATCCGGTGGAAAGGCGTTTCCGTTCCGCTGGTCAATCTGGAAAAAGAGTTCACGCCGCTGGAATATCCCGATTATTTCACGACGCCGGAATGGTTCTGCTCCGTGCTCGGCGAACTCGGAATTTCCTTCTCGTTCCGCGAGCCCGGCGATCCCGAAGCGGAATGTTTCATGCTGGGCGCCGACATGGTCAAGCATTTCACCGATGCCGAACTGGATCAGATAGTCAAAAAGAACCTGATTCTCGACGCGGTCTCCGCCCAGATGCTCATAGACCGCGGCTACGGCGAATATCTCGGCGTCACGCTCGGAACCGTGCCGCATTTCTCATTCGAACGCGAAGTCGGCAGCACGCTCAAAATGCGCCATCTCATCACCCCGAGGACGCGGCTGCTGATCCCCGCCGAAGGCGCGGAAAACGTCACCGAACTGGTCAAGCCCGCTTTCGCCGGCTCGCCCGAGATCAAATACATTGCCCCGGGCATGACCCGCTACCGCAACAAGAACGGCAAGCTCGTGTTTGTCTGGTGCGAACCAATCTCCGGCAATTACTACACGCTCGATCCCGCCCGCAAGCTCTGGCTGGAAAAGGTCTGTGACCAGACGGCGGACATCCCGGTCAAATGTCCGGAAGACCAGGACATCATGTTCCGCTGCGGCGAACTGCCCGGCGGGGAGATCCTGGCCGCGCTCATCAACCTGAGCTACGATGCGATGAAGGAGATCCCCCTCATCTGCAAAAAAGCGCCGGCCGGCATCAAAGTCCTGGCGGCCGATGGCCAATGGAAAGATGCCGCCTGCCGGACGGAAAACGGGGGCATTTACATTCAGGAAGCATTGCTCCCGAGCCTGCCGATCGTTTTCAAACTGGTTTGATGCGACAGGAGTTTTGTCATGCACCGTTTCAATGACCAATACCCGGTCGAGATCCGGGAGAAGATGAAGGGCGGGACCGGATCGGTCCGTTTCGAACATATCTGGAAAAAGAATTCCGATGAGGAAATGCATTCCGGGTGCCGGCAGTTTTCACGTCTCACGCTGGCGCCGGGCTGTTCGGTCGGCAAGCACGGTCATCAAGGCGAGGAGGAGATCTACTACATCCTGTCGGGGCATGTCCGAACGCTGGACAACGGCGAATGGATCGAGCTCGGTCCCGGCGATGCGACGATCTGCCGTTCCGGGGAAGAACATGCCATGGAATGCGTTGGACCGGAACCGTGCGTCTACCTCGCCGTGGTCATTGTCTATTGAGGAGTTTTTGCCATGTTCATCGACATCCACGGCCACGCCGTACAGGAACCGACCTGCCCGGATCCATACATCGGAAAACAGATCATCTCCACGCCGGAAATACTGATCGGGCGCTATGACGAAGTCGGCATCGAACGCGCGGTGATTTTGCCGCTGCTGAATCCGGACAACACCCATGTCATGCAGTCCAACGAAGAGGTCCTGCGGATGGCGGAGAACTTTTCCGGCCGGTTCATTCCGTTCTGCAACCTCGACCCGCGCGCCCTTTACAACAGCTGCCACTCGCCGCTCGACAAGGTGCTGGCCTATTACCGGGACAAAGGCTGCAAAGGAATCGGGGAAGTCACGGCCAATCTGCCGATCCTCGATCCGCGCGTCCAGAATCTCTTCCATGCGGCGGAAGTGAACGGACTGCCGCTCACTTTCCATCTGGCGCCCTTCGAAGGCAATATTTACGGACTGGTCGACAATGCGGGACTGCCCGGACTGGAAATGTCCCTGCAGCGGTTCCCGAAACTCCGGTTTCTGGGCCACAGCCAGACCTTCTGGGCCGAAATGGCCTCAGGACCGACCTTGAACGACCGGCTCGGCTATCCCAAAGGACCAATCACGGAAGAAGGCGCGGTCCCGCACCTGATGCGCACCTATGAAAATCTCTGCGGCGACCTGTCCGCGGGTTCCGGCTGCAACGCGCTCAAACGCGATCCGGAATATGCGGTGAAGTTCCTGAACGAATTCCAGGACCGGCTGTTCTTCGGGACCGACATCTGCCGTCCGGACCGGCTGGCCACGCCGCTGGTCGACTTCCTGCTCGATCTCAGGAGGGAAGGCAAAATCAGCGAAACGGTCTTCCAGAAGATCGCGCGCGAAAACGCGATCCGCGTCCTGGGTCTGTGATCCGAACATTTTTCCGGCATCGGGTGTAGCGTACGTGAAGATTGCCGAGGGGAAAAACTTTCCGGAAGGTCCGGGTCCGGATTGACAATCGGAAAAAGCAAGGTATATTAGTATCATGCTGCTAAAATATCGAACTTGGATTTAAAGGAATTTTCGTCATGAAAGCTGCATTTATCGGCGGCGGTTCGCTGCGTCTGCTGCCCATCTTCAGAGGTATTTTTCATAAGACTCCGGAAGTTTTTCGGGATGGAGAGATCCGCCTGATCGACTTGAAGCGCGAACGTGCGGAGGCAGTGGCCCGGATGACCGCCGCCTGCCCGGAATATCAGAACGTCAAATGCAAAATCACCGTAACGTCCGATCCCGACGAAGGTCTTGACGGGGTCGATGTGCTTTATCTGACGATGGCCGCGGTCCGCGAACCGTCACAGACGCAGTCCTGTATTTTGGGAAAGGAATACGATTATATCGCATCCGACCAGTTGTCCATCATGGGAGCGTTCCTTTCCCTGCGGCTGGGCGGAACCATCCTTTCGCTTGCCCGGAAACTGGAAAAATCCAGTCCGGATGCACTGATGCTGATTTTCCCGAATCCGGTCGCCGTTTACAGCTGCATGGTCAACCGTTTCACGAAGATCCGGGCGCTGGGGATCTGCGGCGGTTTCAGCAACCACCGCCATGATCTTACCCGGCTCTGTTTCGGCCGGAACGAATATGACCCCGAATGGAATGTCGTGGCCGCCGGAGTCAACCACCTGTCCTTCATCCTGCGCGGAGAATACAAGGGAGAAGACCTTTTCGGTTCACTGCTGCCGCGGACGCTCACCGATTCCTGGAAAATAATGGATTTTCCCCAGACCGGCGACGGCAAGACACTGCTCGAAATCGCGGTCCGCAGCCTTTACGACATGTATCGGAAATACGGGACCATGATCTTTTCCACGGAATACGACGGGATGGCGCATATCATTCCGGAAAGCACGGATGTGATGCGGCGGCGGCTCGCCGATGTCAGCGGGGGCTTCGACCCCGAAAAGATCCGCCGGAGCAGTCTGGGCGCGATCGAAAAGCGTTTTGCCGATTTTATCCGGCTATCCGGCAATCCGGAACAGGTCGACTGGAATCAGGCGGAATACGCCGGCTTTCCGACGGGACGGACCATCACCGACATCTCCATTCCGATCCTCAAGGCGCTTGCCGGATTCGAAAAAATGCGGATCGTTGCCAGCCGTCCGAATTATGGGGTGATCGCCGGACTGCCGGAGAATGCGGCCTGCGAATATACCATGGACATCTACAAAGACACCATCACTCCGGTTGAAAATCAGTATATACCCTCGCCCTTCCGCGGTTTGATCGCCTCGCTTTCGGAGTTCCAGACCTTGAATGCGGAGGCGCTCGGGACGCACGACCCGAAACTTTTTGCCGCGGCCCTGGAGGCATATCCATGCAACCGTTTCACGAAAAAACGGAAAGAATTTTTCCGGAAAATGTTTGACATTTACACGGATATCGATCCGGTGTGGCGTCAGTCCCTGGATCAGCTGATGTGACGGGGGAAGTCACCGTTCCGCCTCCGCCCGTTTCAGTTCTTTGCTCCAATCCCTGCTCAAATCGAGCCCGGAAAGCACTTCGGGATCGGGCAGACGGATCTGAAAATCATCCGCATGACAGTAACGCAGATTTCCCTCAAGCAGGGAAAAGTTGACCACATGTCCGCCGTGCCGGCGGGCCGTATCCACAAAGTGGAGATGCCAGCCGGGCGCATTGACTCCGCTCACATAGCCCGGAAGCCGGAATCCCACCAGATCGCCGGAACAGTCGGACAGATCGAACACGGCTTCGTTTTTCGCCGCATCCGCGAGCCCGAGTCCATCCTGTTCCTGACGGCCGACCGTGCGGACTTTCATGCGGCGGAAATTTCCCGTGAAATGGACCGCAAGCGGGACATTTTCCTGCGGGCAGCATTCCGCCATATACTCCTCGAAGAGTTCGTAACTGGGAATGCCGGCAAGCCGGACAGTCCGTTCGGCATGAAATTCGGCGACCGTGCCGAAGGGAATGGTCGCGTCATCCCCCGGCTGATAGACATGACCGTCGGCGCACGCCTGATAGACCACCCCGTCGATCATCTGCATTTCGCCGTCCAGCCGGTCCATGGTGGCGATCGACATGCCGCCGAGTTTTTTCAATTCGGCAATGCTGATGACTCCGTCGTAGCGTCCGCTGAGCAGGACGCTGAATAATGACACCTGCGTAAATTTGGTTCTCGCTTTCATTTTTTCACTCTTGAAATCTCATGTCGCCCGATGTTTTTCCGTTCCGCATATAATATACGGGGCTGGAACGTTTTTTTCAACTGGGAAATATGCCTGACTTCCGATTATCGACGAATAAATCCCGGGATTTCTTCGGAGGATGAATTTTTCTGCTGACATGGGGCCAGCATTGAAGAATCATATTAGTTCGCACAAAATCTGAGGCGGAAAAATTTTTTCAAAAAAAAATTAATTCTTATTGAATTTCCACTTGACTTTTTCTGATTAGGATGTATACTAATCAATAAAAAATAGAGCTTAGGAGGCTTAAAAATGAGTGAAAAAGTTTCGATCAATGTGTTGAAGATGAGAGTCCGGGCGAAAATAAAAGAACTGGGCAATGCCAAGCCCTTTATTTCTGGCTCCTTCATTCGGACAAGCCGTAAATGTGGAAATCCGAACTGTCAATGTGCCAATGGTGGGCCGAAACATCCCTGCTGTATGCTGAGCAGCAAAGTGAAAGGGAAGACGAAAGGTATTTACATACCAGTAGCCATAGCAGACGAGGTGGAATCATGGGTAAAAGAGCATCAGCGCATAAAAAAGATCTTAAAAGAAATCGACGGCATGAACGAACAAATCATCCGCATGTATGTAACCACAAGCCGGGCCGTAAACAAAAACCGAAAGAAAGTCATGGACCGGTAAGTCACGGATATTTCGGAATCATAGAACGTTATTTCGGCAGACTGAAATACTTTCTGAAAAATGTAGCAGACCCGCGCAAGGACTGGATGACGACCTATCCGCCGGAAGTATTGTTATGGCAGGCTCTCTTCATGTTTCAGACGCACATTGAATCGCGGCGTCAATTTGAGAGAGATAAAGCGACGGATGCTTTTCGTGCCAACTTGGGAATAATATCAGGAAATCGACTTGAACATATTGCCCATATTGACACGGTGAACTACTTCATGGCGAACCTGAATCCGGAGGAACTCCAAAAAGTCATCCGGAAGAATATCCGGGATTTGATCCGCAGCAAGGTGCTTGATGATTTCCGTTTTGACGGAAATTTTCTGGTGGCGGTCGACGGGGTTTGCTTCGCGACCTTCAAACACCCTCATTGCGAGTATTGTCTGCGGCGGACAACCGATGGCGTTACGACGTATTTTCATTATGCGCTGGTCGCCATGCTGGTATCCCCCACTGGACTGGTTTTGCCAATCGAAATCGAGTTCATAGAAAACACTCCGGACAAAGGGAAAACGCTTTCAGAAAAGGACGATGAATTCAAAAAACAAGATTGTGAATTGAAGGCATTTTACCGTTTGGTCGGCCGACTGAAAGAAAAGTTTCCGCGTCTTCCGGTTACGTTGCTGCTGGATGGTCTTTATGCCAACCGGAATGTGATCAGCATTTGCGATAAAAATAATTGGAACTATTTCATTTCCCTGCAAAAGGATTCCTTGCCGGCATTTCAAAAAGCGGTTGCTTCTAATCTGAAAAAACATCAGGAAAATACTTGGCAGCACCGGACAGAAGATTGCTGCAGGACATTCCGCTGGACAACCGTGTTGAGGCATGATTTCCAGAAAGACAGCCAAAAGAAATGCTCGCCTCAACCCTTATTGATGTTCGCGATAGAAGAGACCGAGGATTTTTTCAAAACAAAAACCAAACGTAAGTTCGCATATATTACAAATCACAGACCCAGCAGAGAAAATATCATGGAACTTATCCATGAAGGAGCAAGACAACGATGGAAAATTGAAAATGAAACCTTCAACACCTTAAAAAATCATGGAATGGAACTTCAACACTCTTACGGGAATAAAGGATATGGTCTCCAAAACTATTTCCTCGTTCGATTCATCGCTTTATCAATCGAACAATTCCTGACTTTTTCCAACGGGATGATCAAAATTCTGTCTCCAAACACTATTTTGCCTTCCCGGGAAAAAGGTATCTCTCTGTTCGGATCGCTCAAGCAGATGGCTAAACGTCTGCTCGAATCCTTACGGAATGATATCATTGAAATAATCGACCTTTCCAATGTGCGCTTCAGCATATTTTCCGGGTGATTTTCTCAACAGAAACTTTCTCCCAAAATGAAGTCCCATTCCATGAATAAAACTGAAAAACTTATGTCGTAATATACACCGTTTCGCAAGCGAGGCAATCCCATTGTCTGAAAAAAATGATCAATTCTCTCCCAGGAAAAGTTTTCTTGTGCGGAAAAAATGATTCTTCAGTGCTGGACATGGGGCTTTCCCTGCTTGCAAATACGCCAACGGCAAGTATATTATACAAATAGTTTTCAGCCAAACCCAATGAAAGGATCCAGCATGAAAAAAATATTGACGATTCAGGCTTTGCTGTTTGCAGCTGCGCTTTTCGCGGCGCCGATCAATTTCATCGATGATCACGGTCAGATTTCCGGCACTGCCACCACCGACGGCGCCATCACCACTTACCGGGATGGCACAGGCAAAGTTCTCGGGACCTCCTCTCCAAGCGGGTCCCAGATCCTTTACCGCGATGTCAACGGACGCCTGGTCGCCACGGCTGACCAGAGCGGCAGCCTTACCACCTATCGCGACGCCCGCGGCCAGATTTTCGGCACCGCGACTTCCGACGGAAGCCAGATCACCTACCGCGACCATCAGAGCAGGATCGTTGGCACTGCGGCCTTTTCCGGGAAAATGACCACCTATCGGAATGCCAGCGGCAAATTCCTGGGGACGGTCAGCAGCGGGAAAAACAACGAATTCACCCGCGATGCATTCTTCCATGTCTGGTTCTATGCGAAAGGCGATTTCGGGATCCGTTTCTGATCTTCCGCAGTCTATGACCTGAAATCCGTCTGACCATTTTGGAAAAACGGGTTACTTCCAGCTTGAAAAATCACCGCAAAATGTTATATTAACAGCTCATATCAACTATGGAATAAACAACGAAATTGGAGGCTTCCATGAAAAAACACATTTCCGTCCTTTCACTTTCCACCGTCATGATCTTCTGCGTCACGCTGCTCTGCGGCTGCGGAACCACGCAAACCGAACCCCGCATCACCCAGGTGGCCATCATCGACACCCTGCTGGGCGGCATGTATGACGGTTCCGCCACGGTCGCCCAGCTCAAATCCTGGGGCAATCTCGGGATCGGCACCATGCATCAGCTGGACGGCGAAATGCTGGTGGTGGACGGCGTGGTCTATCAGGTGAAATACGATGGCACGGTAAACCGTCCGGCCGATTCGGAAACGATCCCGTTCGCCACGGTGGTCAATTTCGTTCCGACCAAAAAGATCCAGCTGAAAAACATCAAATCTTTCAAGGATTTCGAAAAACAGGTCCCGCAATACATTGCCAACCGGAACGTTCCGGTCGCGATCCGCTTCAAAGGCAAATTCTCCTTCATGCATACCCGTTCCGTCGAACGCCAGAAAAAACCTTACCGCCCCTTGATCGAAGCCTCCAAGAATCAGGCCGAATTCAAATTCAAAAACATCTCCGGCGATATGGTCGGTTTTCTGTTCCCCAAATACGTCAAGGGTATGAATGTTCCCGGCTGGCATGTCCATTTCGTGGATAAAGACCGCCGCTGCGGCGGGCACGTCCTCGACTTCTCCCTGCTTGACGGCGAACTGGAAATCTGCGAGATTTACGATTTCCGGGCAATCTTCCCGGCCGGGTCCGACCACCTGGCTAAACTGGATCTGAATAAAGACCGCGGTCAGGAGCTGAAAAAAGTGGAGTCCTCCCGCGAATAACCTTCTCAAACAGCAGTTGAAATTCCCGGCGAAATGATCCCGGGATGAAAACAGGAACAGGCGGCCGGAGAAATCCGGCCGCCTGATCTATTTTCACAGGCAGAGATCCTTCTTAATGGCATGAAACTGCCGTCAATGGTTTCGGACCTGGGGAACCTTGCTGATTTCCGTCCTGAACGGTGCGCGGCGCAGCCGGCGGCGAGATCGAAGTCGAAACGTCCGACGGCAGCAGGTTTTCCACGTCGGATCGGCATTGCAGTCATTCCTGCCGTTTTCTTGTCTTTCCCGTAATGATTTTTGGGGTGATAAATAATACGGGTGTTATTCCAGACGTTTTTTTTCAGAAAATTTCTGATGGCACGCCCATATTGTTGAATGAACCCCAAACAAAAGGAGAAGGTTATGGTTAAACTGTTCACGGTCGCTGCAAGAGGAGAATTCAATGGTCAGAAGTGGAATGGAAACAACAGTGATTGTTTCTTCAAAACTCTTCATCGTGAAGGAGTCAGAAAGCTGTGGGATGTCAGGCGATATCCGAATCAGCAGTTTTACAAAGCTTTCAACAGCAAGGTGTTGAATGAGAGCTGCAAAAACGAAGGAATCGATTACACGCATTATCTCGCTTTGGCGCCTCAGCCGAAGGCGTTTCGTGCGTGTATCGATGAGCAGTGGGAACTTGACCGCTATGCAGTTGAGTATTTCGCTGAGGGTGTTATCCGTGAGCTGGAAACTCACTCTCAATGACATCGATTATACGGCAATCATGTGCGCGGAACAGCCGCTGTTTCGGTGTCATCGCGGTTTGATTGCAATGTATTTGAAGGAGAAATTTCGTGATGTGGAAATTATAAATTTGGGTTTGAAATATGATGAATGCGGCAGGGAAGTTGACCGCGTTCCGTACGGAACTGCGTTTTATACGAGAGAATATATCAGAAAACTGATTGCAAAGTAAGAGTTTTCAGATGCTGGAGCCTACAGCTCCAGCATCAATTATCCGCTTCAGTTTTGAAAAGGTTAATTATTCATTTGTATCAATATATCCGTATCCATGCTGGATCACGGGCGGAATAAATAATTGGATCTGCTGTTTCAGCTCATCCAGATGCGCCTTCGGGATTTTGACATTCCACTGGCATTTTTCGATTTTTACGAGAGACCTTTGCTTGCAATTAACAGAAGGTGTGTTATTTTTATATATAAAAGTTAACAGGAACGGTTGCAATATTCGTATTTTTGCAGAGAGGAGTGTATGAGGCATAAAGTTATTTTCTGTATAATGCAGCTCTTTTTTTCTTTTTTCTGGTTATCAGCTGCGGATGAATTTCTGACCGTTGATGATGCGGGGCAATTGCTTTATGCTGAATATTCGGATGGAAAAACGATAAAAAGAGACATTGTGGTTTTTCAAAAGGCAATTCGCGAAAACGATGGTGCAATTCTGCTGGAGTGCACGCCTTACCGTGGGAACGGATCAATTTGTTATGTCAAACCGAAATTGGGAGCCTGCACAAAACTAAATTATCTCGAATCGGAACTGACTCCGGAGATAGTGGCCATGGAACTGGCATATTGGAATATCAAAAGCGGCTTCAAGGCAAGAAAATTATCGGACGGGTACAGGAAACTGGCAGAAAAAATGAATACGCCAGTCACCAATCTGGTACTTTCCTTTTATAAGGATTTGGAGAAGTTTAACAATGCCATAAGACTAAATATTGCCCAGTATCGTGCGGCCAAGGCGAAGTCGAACGCCCGTTCAAACAAGCAAGCGGCGTCCAGACGGAGCAGCTGCCCTTATTCGCCTCAAAACTCGTCCGAGGACAACAATTCCGGCACCCTGGACATGCTGCTGGAAAAAGGGTTGAAAGGTTCCCTGAAAAATGCAAATGCGATCCGGGTCATCCAAAATCTGGCAGATAATCAGAAAAATTATTTTCTGGCATTTTGTCTGTATTCAAAATATTGGGACATATCGGTGGCGGCGATCCGCCATTCCGGCATCAGCAATGAACTTAAGAACGAACTGAATGAAGAAATAAAACAGATCGGGGAAGAAATCCGGGAAAAATATGTCCAGAACAGGAATGACAACCAGAATCGGGAAAAAAGTTTCAAAACGGTTTTCCCGGACCGGCACGGCCAGTGGGAATATGCGCCGCCGTCAGATCTGAAAGATATGAACCGCACCTTTGTGCCGAGCTGTTACACCGCCTGGAGGAAGACGCAGACCTTATCACCGCGCAGTGAATTTCCGGAATGGGGCAATGCGATGCTGGAAGTGCTCCAGATGATCAGAAATCCTGACTGGGAAAAACGGTTTGATACCGCCCTTTCGGAATATCAGAAATACAACCATAACTGAGGCTTCGTTATCAAGATGGACTATTACATATTCAAAGACGGCTTGCAGGTCGGACCTTTTTCGCTGGAACAACTGCGGAAAATGGTTTCGGGCAAGACGATTTCGGAAGATTCTTTTGCCAAAATATCCGGCGGACCGCAGGACGGGCAATGCCTCAAGATCGGGAAAATCCTTGCCGATCAGCCTGACCAGAAAATCAAAACGGCAGAATTTCTCAGTTCCGGCAACGGGGGGAGCATACGGATAGCCTGTCCGGATTGCGGCCAGCACTACAGCGTTACGGAAGATCTGTTCAAGGCAACCGTATTCAAATGTTCGAAGTGCGGGATCAAATTCAAACTTCCGCCCCGGGCGGATTCCACAACTGAATTTATTTCCAACATTCCCTATGTGGACCTTGACAGCGACATCCCCGATGGGGATCTGCTGTGTCCTCATTGCTGGAAAAGTTTTGATCAGGATTACATTCTTTACATATCAGTCCATCCTTCCCTGTACGGGGATCCCATACTGGGCGAATATGCGCCAAAAAGGTTTATGCCGACGGTATTCAATCAGATGGGCCAGCCGCTGGATGAAAGAGGTCTGCCCGCGACTGAAATGGCTTGTCCCCGCTGTCATCTGCGTATTCCTTCGGGACTGCTGGACAAGCCTTCCCTTTATTTTTCCATAGCGGGAGCGACTTCGAGCGGAAAGTCTTATTTTCTGACCTGCCTGACCCATCAGCTTCGGAAAACCCTGCCGGAATATTTCGATGCAGCTTTTTTCGATGCGGATCCTGAACTCAATGCGACTCTGAATTCCTATGAAAAACAGCTTTTCATGTCATTGAAACCGGACGAGATCACCTCATTGCCGGCGACCCAGATCTCCGGGGAAGGCATTTCCGACCGGATCCGCCTGGACGATATAGACATTGAATTGCCCAAACCCTTTGTCTTCGATTTTCGCCAGAACGGCGATGAAAACGATCTCAATATGATTTTTTATGACAACTCGGGAGAAATGTTCATTCCCGGGCGTGACGAATGGGTCAATCAGGCGACTTTCCATCTTTCCCACTCGAACGGGATCGTGTTTCTCTTCGATCCGGTCAATGATGCATCCATGCGGCTTGACCTCTGCGATGAACGCGATCCGCAGGTTTCGAAGAATCCCCGGGCAGTGGATCAGACCATTCTGCTGAATGAAATGATCAACCGGATCCGGCGGCATGCCAATATGCACAGCTCCGATTCCTGCAAGATCCCTCTGGTCATCGCAATAGGCAAATATGATACCTGGAGGAACAAATTTCCCCTGAACATGACGGAAACCCCCTATATAACCAAGCGCAAGGGGTGGCAAGACGAAGAGGAATATCTGCTGGCGATGGACAATATTTACCAAGTGTCCTATACGCTCCGGGAAATGATGCTGAATTATGTTCCCGGTCTGGTCAATGCAGCGGAAAGTTTTTTTGACAATGTCTTTTTCATTCCCGTTTCGAATTTCGGGACTTTTGCCGAACAGAAAACCGATGGAACCATAGGAGTCACGCCGGCAAAGATCAGTCCGATCTGGGTCGATGTGCCGATCCTGCTTCTGCTCGCGCAGAATGAGCAGATCCCGGTTGCAAAATGCCCTGCGTCAAATACTGCAATTCTGGGTCAGATCATCAAAGACAAGATCGTTTTCACGCATCCGGCTAACGGCAAGATCATTCGTCTGCCGATATGCTATGCCGGCGCTGAAATTGAATTGAACGGCAGCAAATACCGATTCCCCGATGTCCGCAAAACTGTAAAGTGACAGGAGATGCCATCGCATGTTTGAGCTGGTATATACGTCTACCCCGACCGGATTGATAACCGGACGGTCCGGTTTTACCACGGTGGCTCTTACGAAAGGATTTCCGCCGAATCTGATCGCTCCGGTTGAAAATCTGAGCGGATATAAACCCTTTTTTGCGCCGGGGACGGAGCATGAAAACAGCAATCCGGTAAATTTTACATGTCAGCTGCTCCGTCTGGGCCGGACGTCATACCTGGTTTTGAGCAGGATATCGTATGCCGGACTGAGTTATACCGGAAGGAGCAATGTGATCGCCCATCATCTGCTCTTTTTGCCGGATGAACTGGATGATATCCCGGGCGGAGCAGTCTCGGTTTTACGGGCGGAGGAGAATTTTCCGCCGTGGAGCGGTGAACCCCGGCTGCTTCCCCTGAAGGAAAAGGTCTGTCACCGGCCTTTGCCGCAAGGAGGCAGCATGTGGCAAAAACTGGCCGGCGATCCCCGGTGGGGCCAGTATTTGGCAGATCGTTTCCATTCCAATCCGGAAAAGGGGTTTGCATTTTCCTTCGACCCGCTTCAGCATAACGGCGCCGATATGCTGGATCTGGCGGCGGAAATGGCAGTTTGGATGAGCAAGGAGGATTTGCGTCATTTCACCTTTTCCACGTATTGTTATTCTTCACGGATGACGAATCCGCTGTTTTTACGTGCTTATGTAAAAGACTCGGTCCAGCTGGGCAGCATCAAACGGCTTGATCCGGAATCTGTCATTTATCTGGGAACCGGCAATCCCCTGCCCCCCTCCTGGCAGGCAAAAGTGTCTCGGCAGGAAGAGAAAGAAATCCTGCCGGAACGGGAGAACCAGGCCGCCGATGAGGCATCCGATCCTTCCGACCCCCGGATCGAAGATATCACGGACCCGCAGCCGAACGGAAAAGCCGCCGATTCGGATCATGATCAGGTACGGCTGGATCCAATCGATCGAACTGAGATGCAGGCTAAGGAGGAAAGTAACCCGCCTGACGCAAAACAGTCCAGTCAGAAAATCAAAAAAATCCTGATACTGACGGTTATCTGTGCTGCGATCCTGGGTTTGATTTCCGCGGTGGCCTGGCGGATCTTTACGGGAAATCTGCCACCGGAAAACCCGCATGATCATAATGGATGTTCTGAGGACATTGTTGAAATAACAAATCCGGCTGCAGGCATCAGGGCGGAGAAAAATGCTGAGGCAGGGAAAAAACACCCCGACGGCAAGGTCTCCGCCGGTGTTCCGCCCATATCGGGAACAGCCCAGCCGGAAACCCGGCAAAAACCGAAGAAATCCCGTGAAAAGCCTCTCCATGAACAGCCTCGCAAATTGAGGGATCCCAAACCGGCAGCTGCATTGCCGCAAAAAAAGGATACCGCAGTTCCAAAAGTAAAATTCGGCCGGCTCTCGGACCGCGATTATTTTGAATTGTACCTCGGTTTTTATTCCGGCAAACGAATCAAATTGCCGATGGCTTTGCGGGATTCGGCAAAAATGGAACTGAGCCTTCATTCCATTGGCGGGTTAGATATTAAAAATCCGGAAGATTTCATTTCCAGCCCGGGTAAATCCGTTACAGTTTATTCATCCCGAGTCGATACTTCGGGAATCAAGCAGAACCGGCTGCCGGATAAAGATCCAGCCGGCCAGATGATCATCCAACTGTCCGACGGTGTCCTGACCATCCAGCCGCCCTCGAAAAAGGGCAATAATGTCCCTCATAAAGAAGATATCTCCCAGATCGAATTCATATCAAAGAAGGGGGAGAGCTTTACTTTCGATACCGGTAATCTCCCCGAATGTATTGAAAGGATACTGAACAAGGAAATCAAAATCGAAATAAAAGATGAGATGGATAATTTCTGGTTTTATCTGCATGTTTCAGATAATCTGTGGACATTCAGGGAATTTTATACGATTTCGAACAATAACCGCAGTTTGGGCAAAATAGATCAAAGAGATATTCTTTTACATACATTATCCCAGTCACCTTTGAGCAGAAAGACCGAAGAACGGAATAAATCCCTGGATAAATTAGTGAATCTGGAAAAAGAGGAAGAGAGATTCAAGACCGAGAACCGGCAGCAGCTGAAAGAACCCGAACTGGTAATTGAAGCACCGCCGCAAATAAAGGAAAAGCTCAAGTCGAAATGGGAGGAAACCAAACGGCTCGCTCCGCTGGATGATGAAAAAGCCTGGAAGCTGCATATCGATGGGATCAGGCAAATATTGCAGACGGAGACCAAGAAGGAAAAGCTGGATAAAATGTCTCTGAAAATACTTCGGGACTATAATGATTTCAGAGAGAAATACCAGGCTTGCAGCAGCTGTCGGAAACAACTGGCTGAGCTCCGGAAAAATTATGAAATCAGCCGTAAAGAGTTTCAAAAGAAAAACCGTGATTTGATTGAGATTCTGCAAAAAAGTTCACCAGTTTTATTCCGTAAAGTCAAGCATATTTTGGAAAACAAAGAACCTCGGCGTTTGGAGGATGTCATTGGCATATACAGGCAAATTCCAGAACAGGAACGGCTGGAAGATCTGAAAAATAGAAAAGTTAAAATAATCCGGAGAAACGTCAATGGGTAATACTGTTGAAAATACGGTTGAAAGCATAAAACTGCTGATTGCAGGCGGCGATTTATCCGACAGTGTGCATCTGCGCCAGCTGCACAAGGCGTGTCTGCTGGCTTTCAAAGAATTGAATACCAATTTGGAGCAGTGCCGCACGCTGATAGAAAACGGTTCCATCCAGGCTGCGCGGGAATTGAACCTTTCTTTCGATCCGCCGCTGACCCGGAAAGCAGAGCTGCTTGCTTATTTCAAGGCCAATGACTTTTTTGCCATCTGCAAGGAATATGGCCTGGAAACACCGGTTTTTCCCGATGAACAGCTGCTCCAGCAGCTGATTGCCCCGATCTCCACGGGAGAGAAACGTCTTCACGCATTATTTCAGGATTACCGGAAAATCGCCAGAAACGGGAGCATGCTGCAGCGTATCACTCTGCTGCGCCAGATATTGCAGAAACTGCCCAATTCCCCCCGCTGGCGCAATGACCTGATCACTGCGGAGCGTTCCCGCTGTCAGGAAATCGAACATGACCTCGAAGAAATCGATGGATATTCGGACTGCTGCAGCAGATTGGAGGAACTGTGCCGCGAAGTCATGGCTCCGGATTGGCTGATCCCGCCCAAGGAGGAACTTAAATCGGCTATCCGGCAGAAACTGCGGCCCCTGCAGCAGGCCAAACTGAACAAAGAGATCGAAAGCAAACTGGCGCAGCTTCAGGAATGCTACCAGGCACGCGATATTGACCGTTTGGAAAAAGAATTTGAAAAATGGAAAATGTTCTGCTCCAGCCCGGTGATCAATCTGTCCGATGAACAAAGGCAGACTGCCGCCGATATCGAATCGTTTCTTGAACAGGAAGCCGAAACGAGGAAGAATGACCGGATTTGTCAGGAACTGATCCTGAAAATCGAACAGAAACTGGCAGACAATGCGCCGTTTTCCGAGGTGGCTGGTGATTACAACCAGCTGCAGTTGATGGACAATCTGATCCCGACCGCCCTTGACGACCGGCTGAAAGCTCTTGAAGAGGAATATAACCGTCTGGAGCATTTGCGGCATGTCCGCTGGTGTATCTACGGCATTTGCGGCGCGGTATTGCTGACTCTCGCCATCGGTTTTTCCATATGGTATATGCAGCACTATCTTGCAGTGAAACGCAACCTGGCCAATATGCAGGATCTTCTGGATAACAGGAAGTATGACGAGGTCATCAAGATTTATGGGGGACTGAAGGCCGCCTCGTCGAAGGTTGCAGCCGATCCCCAGATCATCCGGATCCATACCGCTGCCAGACAGCAGAAGGAGGAGATGCTCAATCATCAGAAAATGAAAGAGGAAGAATTCAAGCGCCTGCTGCAGCAAATCGAGCGGCTGGCGGGAACTGATATCCTCGATAACGCCCGGCAGTTGGATCTGGCCATGTCGCAAGCAGAAAAATTGAAAGACAAAGAACTGCTGAGCAAAGAATCTCTGGATCAGTTCACCCGCTTGGAGACTAAGATCATCCAGAAACGCACTGAACTGAAAAAACAGAGGGAAACTGAGTTTCTGGCTTTCTGCAGGAAAAAATGCGGCGAGGTCGAAGAACTGATCAAACAGATCCGCGACCCGCAGAAAAAACTCAATGACCTCAGAACACTCCTGGCGGTAAGCCAAAATGATTTCGATGAGAAACTGAAAAGCAGCCGTTACAGCTATATCATACCGTCTATGAAAGACGAGGAAAAGAAAAAATACCAGGCCTCCAAAACACGTTTCGAATTGACTTGGGAAAATGAGAATGCCTTCCGACTGGTCAATTCGCCGGTTTCTTTTGATGATTTCATCCGGGATCTGGAAAAGATCCGTTATAAACATCCCGACTTGGCCATCCGTTATTCCCTGCCGCTCCGCCTCTGCAAAAACTGGAAGGATGAGCGGGACAATTACGAAAAAAACTTCCCGGAAAGACTGGAAGGATTTCCTGATAATAATGGTTTCTCGGATGGCCTTTTCAAAACCGATGTGGGTGTATTCCGCCCCAAAATGGAACGCAGCAAGAATTTCGACCAGTTTTTCCAGGATCTTCAAACGGATAAGGATCTAAAGGAAATCATCTTTGCCGACAAGGACCGCAGACCGTTTTATTTTTATTTCCATGAAAAGGACGGACAGGTTGAATATTTGCGCCATCCCCGCCGGATCAATATAATCTTCGTCCCCATTCCTGTGGACAATGAGACAAACAGCCGTTTCATCATTTCATTCAATGAAAAAAATCCGGAGATGCCCTATCTGATCACGACCCGGCATCCGAATCTGCCGTATGAACTGCCCAAAGGTTTTATTTCGCTGAATGGACAGCAGAAACCACCCCTGCCCAAGGACGGCCTGCCTTTCTGGCCGGGACAGGTCCTGTCTTCGAAATATAATGCTTTGAACGGCGATGGTCCTGGTCTGATTTCCAATCTGAAGGGGGCCTTGAGATTCATTTGCCAGAAAGGCAATGTGGAAAATATCTACCTGAAAAAAACACTGCTCCTGCAATTTCTGCAGGAACTGTATGATACTTCACCGCTCCTGTACCCGGAATTGTCGGCTGCTTTGGAAGAACTGAAGCAAACTCCCCAACGCAACTGGCGGGCGCCGCAGGCCGCTGCCGAATACGGCGAGGAAAAACGACAATTCGACCGGAAATGGACTCTTGAAAATTTGAATCGGCTCCTGGAGGCCGGAGAAATCCGGGACAGATTTATCTGCAAGGCGCATGCACGTCTTCTGATTCCGGTCGGCGTGGTCCAGAAATCAGAACAGAACAAAGTCAAGATCCATCTTTTCAAAGATTGCAAGCTCCCCGTTGAGGGACTTGTTCTGGAGAATAATGCCGTCTTCGTCCTGCCGAAAAAAGTCTGGAAGGGAGAAGTCCCGAGAGATGACAAGTGGAAAAAACGGCTTTTCGCCGGACAGGTGATCTGGTGTTACGGAGACAATCAGAGCACGGGAGAATTTTTGCGGAAATGGCGGGAAGAGGCACAGCGCCTGAATATCGAACTGAAGGTCAGACCGGCTGTCCTTCCTGCGGATCTGGTGCTGTAAGGAGTCTGGGATATGATGTCAAGTACTGCGGGAAAAAGATATTATCTCCGGCATGCGGGCCGAATCACCGGACCTTATTCCATGCTCAGGTTGACCGCCATGTTCAACCGCGGGACCTTGACTTGCGATGATATGGTTTCCGGAGACAAACGCCAATGGAACTATATCAGCATCCTTTTCCCGGCTTTATCGCCGGGAAAGCCCATCGCCCTGAACCCGGAGGAGCCGCCGCACGTTCCGGCTCCTGACCGATCCGGAAAAAACGGGGATCCTGCCAGCCGCAGCATTATTTCTCCCGACCCGGCCGGCACGGTCGCTTCTCCGGTAATTTCTCTGTCGGGAACGCTGCAGTTTCAACCGTCTGAGGATGAGCCGACGCCGGCCGCATCATCCCCTTTGCGTGAGTTGATCGCGGATATCGGCAGGACCATTGCGCTTCCCTGGGATTTTCAGGAAATACTGCATGACCATGCCGGCAAATCCGGCCGGTATTACAGTATCGCCGCCTTGATCCATTTTCTTCTGGGCGCAGGCATCATTCTGCTGTTCGGCAAGTATTACAGTCAGCGGTTCGACTGCTTTTTATCTCCGCTGATGGGGCTGAGTCTTCTGTCCATACTGGGGGCGGTTGCCGGGTTGACCGGACTGCTGGCCGCCAAACGTTGTGCTGACGCAGGACATAAAATTTCATCGTCATGGAAGATTTGCGCAGCCGGCCTTTTTATGAATTACGGCACTCTGGCCTGCTGTTTTCTGGCTTTGGCTCACGGCATTCAGCATGTCTGGGTGCAGGCCGTTCTGGTTTTCATCGATACGCTGGCCCTGTGCAGCTGCGCCATGCAGCTGCGCGACTATCTGGAAGCCGGAGGACGATCCTGGAAAGGTCCCGTGTTCACCCTCGTCTTTTTTCTCAATCCAGTCCTGATTTCGGTTATTTACTCATTTAAAACTTTGATATGAAAATGAAAGGATGTTTTATGCAGCAGAAACAGATTTCCCGAAAATTGAGCGATATCGAATGCATCTGCGGGTTCAAAAGCAAAAAATTCACGGATGTCAACTCCCTTTTTTCTTTTCTGGGAGGAGTGGTGATTTTTTCCCTGTTTTATTTGAGCCTGAGCTTTTTCCGCGGACAGCACTGGGCCGTGGATATGTTTTTTCACGGGGGCGAAAAAGACCGGTCTTCCATTCCCTATTTCACCGTTTTCCTGGGGAGCTGGGCACTGTCGATATTGCTGATCAAAATCCAGAAACTTCATGTCCAGCGTAAGGCGCTGGAACTCAGTTTGCTGCCGGACGACCGCAATTTTGTGCTGACCTGTGCCAGTGCCCGACTCATCCTGGAAAAAATCAACCTGCTGGTCAGCAATCCGAAAGATTTTGTCCTCCTTGACCGGATCCAGCGTGCCCTGGTCAATTTGAAGAATCTCGGCAATGTCAGTGCCGTCGCCGAATGTCTCAATACGCAGGCCAGGAACGATGACGAATATCTGAGCGGCAGTTATACGGTCCTGAAAGGTTTTATCTGGGCAATTCCCGTGCTGGGTTTTATCGGAACCGTGCTGGGGCTGGCCAAGGCGATCGGCAATTTCGGTACCGTGATCGACAAGGGCGCCGGCAATCCCCAGGAACTGATCGCCGCCTTGGGCGACGTGACCGGCGGCCTTTCCATCGCTTTTGAAACCACTTTGATCGCCCTGGTCATGGCTTTGATCATCCAGCTGCTGATGACCTGGGTCCTCAACCGGGAGGAACTTTTCCTCGATGAGTGTTCCGATTATTGCCATCGCTATCTGATCAGCAGGATCAAAAGTGTTGATTTGGCTCAGGATGACGGGGATTGAGTTTTTATGGCTTCCAAAGACAACTCTGCTGCAGTTTCTTTTTTCAGTTTTCAGGATATCATCACCAGCATTACCGGGATCATGTTCCTGGTCGTCATCATGCTGGTGCTGATGGTCCTGCAGCAGGGTCCCATGAAAGTTCAGCAGAAAAACCGGGAAATTCAGGCGGAACTCACGGCGCTCAAAAAAGAGATGAAACAGATCCGGGAGGTTCTGATGCAGCTCCGCCGGCAGGCGGCGGAACAGAACCGGCGCATCGAAGAGCTGAAGAAACTCCGGATCGAAACCCTTCCGGAACTGAAAGAAAAATGGATCCGGCAATTGCAGCAGATCGATAATTCGATCCCGAAACTGGAAGAAGAGAATGCCCTGGTCCTGCAAGCTCAGAAAGAACAGATCGATCGGAAAAAGAAATCCGAGATCCTCATAGCGAGAAACCAATCCAGAAGTTCCGAACTGCAGAAACAGCTCGCGGCGTTGAATGATGAGATCAGACATCGCGAAGAGCAGTTTAACAAGATCAGGAACGTGATCCGTTTTGTCTGGAACAAAAATAATCCCAAACAGCCTGTCCTGCTCGAATGCAGCGGAACTGAAATCAGCGTAAACAGCATCGACAAATCCTTTCCCCGGAAAACTTTTGCCATGGTCAACGACAACTATGCCGATTGCCTCGCTTTTTGCCGTTCCTTTCCGTCCGAAAGGGTTTATTTTGTCCTGCTCCTGAAACCTTCCGCCTTTTCCTACGGTGAATCATTGTCGGAAGCACTGAAAAAAGCCGGATTCGAGCGTGGACGGGAGATCCTGCCGGATGAACAGACCCTCATTGCTGCGGAGGTCCGGAAATGAGCCGGCGCCGTTCTGAAGAATCCAGCCTCGATTTGCTGCTGGACGCCATGTGCAATACTTTCGGCGGGGTGATGTTCATCGCTATCCTGCTCACCGTCATGATCTCGATCCGGGGTCTGGAAAAAAAGAATGCCGTTCCCGATCAGAACGAAAATATCGAAGTCGTCCGGCAGCAGGCCGCCAAGCTTCAAAATGAACTCGACGAACTGATGAAAAAGACCGATGAACAGGCTAAGTTATTGGAAAATATGAAAGCCGATCCCCGACTCCGGCTCGTCCATGAAATCGCCCTGATGGAACGGATGTATCGGGAAAAACTGCTTTCGCAGAAAATGGCGCTTCAAAAAGTGAACTTAAGCCGCAGCATTCTGAAAAATCTGGAGGTCCAGACGATGAAAGCCGTCGCAGATCAGCAAAAAACGGAAAAGCAGCTTAAAGGTCTTCTTGCCATGGTCAAAAAGAAAAAAACGATTCTGGCTGACCTGAACAAAAAAATCGGTTCGGCCCAGCTGAAAAATCTGGTTTTCGTCACAATGGTCAAAAAAGAAGATATTCCCTACTTTATTTTTGTCAACAACGGAAAAATCTGGCCGGTCGGACCGGAAATCAACGGGAAATCTTACACGCCTAATCCGGCCGTGACTTATCAGGTCAAAGACCGGTCTTTTCTCTGTTCTCCGATCCCGGAAAAAGGCATCAGCATCTTTACCGGCAAAGAACTTGCTCCTGAATTCCGGAATTTCATGAAGGGATTGCCGGCCGGCCGGATCCCGGAATTCGTCATCAGCAAGAGTGATGCCCCGGATTTTTACCGGCTGCGCGAAATCCTGAAAAAACAGAATGTCTTTCACGGTTTCCTGATGGAGCCGGATGACAGAGACTTTTTTGCATACCAATTTGCCAACCGGGCTGATAAATTCTATGAATACTGAAAACCAGAAATGCTGCTGCCGTTATTTGATTTTTATCCTGTTCTGGACTGTCATCATTGCGTTGGGCTTTATGCTCATTCCTGAGGGAGGCGGCGGTTCCGGCAGCGCCGGGAACGGTACAGGACAGTACGGCAGCGGCACCGGTTCCGGCGATCATGGTTCCGGCTCCGGAAAAGGACAGGGGGATCTGGGTTCGGACAAGGGCGCGGGCAGCTCCGGAAACAACGCCAAGGCAGCTGCAGCTGCCAAAAAAACCGGTTCTTCAATTGCCAGAAGCAACAGCAGACAGGGTAAAAATGAACCGAAGGATGTCAATGCTTCCGGCAGCGGAAAACTTCCCGTCGCCAGCAAAGATAAATCGAACGACAATATCGCAACGATTAACCTCGCCGGCAAGGATTCCGGCAATGCTTCCGGTTCCGGGACCTCGACAGGTTTTTTCGGCGTCGAAGCCTCCGGATCGGTCATTTTCCTGCTGGATGTCTCCGGGTCCATGGCTTCTTCCACTTCCGACAGCGGCATGTCACGCCTCGAATTGGTTAAAAAAGAAGTTGAAAAAACTCTTGCGGACCGACATGCTCAAACCAGAAAAACCTCGGATCGTTTCCGGATCGTCTGTTTTTCCAGCGGCTGCAGCTTGGTCCCCGATCAAAACGCACGTGGATACCGGTTTTCATCCATGGAGGATGTCGCTAAGGCAATTGATTTCGTCAAGGCCCTTTCTCCGGGCGGCGGAACCGAAATGATGCGTGCCTGGCAAGCTATCATTCCTATTATCAAAGCGGAAGGGATCCAGTCCGTCTATTTCCTTTCGGACGGTGAGCCTCAGGATTGTAACTCTGCATCTTTGACGGCTTTTCTGAAACAAGAAGTTCCGAAACTGACGATCCATTCGATTTCCATGGGCCAGCATTCCGAGCTGCTGAAGAATGTCTCCCAGCAGCATCATGGGCAATACAAAGACATCAGATAGCGCAAAAACCGAGGGTGTATGATAAAACCAGCCGATACCGTTTGCCCCGCTCTCCGATTTCATGTAATGCCTGTTCCGTGTTCATTGGGTTTCCTCTCGTGTTGCAATACTACATAGGACGAAACTGAAAAAAGTCAGGATAACAAATCAAAAATGATTGAATTTTGAGCCTTGAAGCTTGAGACTTTCGCGGCGCCTTACTTCTTCTCCGGGAGTTTGGAAACCAGCATCACGTCTTTCCAGATCCCGCCGCCACCGGATTTGTCTGCCACGCGGACGACCACCACCTGTCTGGGGGAATCCCAGTCGATGCAGTCGGTGATCTCTATGGAGAAGGGCGATCTCCAGTCGTCGGGCTTCACGAAAAGGTGCTCGCCCGCTTTTTTGCCGTTCACATAGATCCAGCAGGATTCATCCACCGCGCCGAAATAGAGGAAGACTCTTCTTCCCTTCCAGTCCAGCGGGAAATTGTCCAGCGCCGTGCCGTACCAGGCGATCCCGTCGTAATTGGCGGTCTGTGCCCGGATCTCCGGGGAGATGACCTTATAGTGCTTGTGGGGAGTCTCCCAGAAGTTGTTGGTGGCCATAAGATTGCCCCAGTTCGCGATCTTGCGGAAGCGCTGTTTGTACCATTCCTCCTTGACGCCTGCGTCCTTGGGATCGAGTTTGAAGTACCAGAAGGAGGGGGTGCGCTTGAAGGGAGGATCGAAATCCTTGAGATCGTCCACCTTCTTGAGGCCGCACACGTCTCCCCAGTACTGTTCAGCCCAGGGGAAGAGCGCGTAATTGTGTTTCATGCGGAATTTGCGCAGCGCTATGGAGGCTTCGTCGCTCTTTTTGGTGATGGCAAGGAAGGTGAGACGATGGTGTTCGTTGTCAACGGAGAGCGCTTCGATGCGTTTTCTCACGTCCTCGGGAAGGTCCTTTCTTTCCAGGGCCTTCTTGAGGAATTCTCCCGCTTTGGAAAAATCGCTTTCCTCGTAGTAGGTCTTGAGATTGTACACCAGTCCGCGGCCGAAATTGAAATAGCGTCCCTCCTTCTGGAGCTTGCCCACATTCTGCGCGAGACGCTTGTTCCAGACCTCGTTCCTCCAGTAGCCGTAGTAGGCGGAGATCTCCTCCTGCGCCGGGGCGAAAGCCTGCATGTAGTGTTTTTCCCAGTAGGCGAAATCCTTTTCCGGCTCCTGCATGGCTTTGAGAAGGACGTAGTCGGAGAACCACTGACCGTTCTGCAGGAACGTATTGGCGCAGTCATAGTCGAAACCGGCGGCGCCCGCTTTCACCATCTTCTGCAGGATCTTGAAGAAATGCTCCTCATACCCGCAGGGCAGGATGGTGATGAAGTAGCCGTGACGGTTGGGGCGGTGGGTGAAGAAACGCATCCCCGCCTTGTTCCAGCCGGCAAGCAGAGCATCGATCCCCTCCAGTGTAAAATCGGTGGGGCAGAGGGTGAAGCAGCAGTTGTCGGGTCCGGCGATCTTGGTTCTCACCGGGGGCTCCTGGGAGAAGTTGTAGATCTCCGACATGATCTTCACGTCGGGCCGGATCTTTACGGCTTTCTCATAAAGGCGGTTGAGCATGTATACATAGCGGTCGGAAAGGCGGTTGCCGTGGAATTTTTCCCCTTTCTTCACGGGATAGCCGTCCAGAGCCCGGCATTTTTCGCAGTAGCAGCACTCGTAATCCATGACGTCTGGCTGACAGAAATTCAGCCAGACGGGCTTGCCGATCTTTTCATATTGGGCGATCACCGCATCCAGATAGGGTTCACTGGTACAGCAGAAGGCTACCAGAATGTCTTTTCCCTGATAGGCGGCAATGTTTCCCGTATCCGCCACGCCCCGCACCCGGGAGGGGGAAGGGCCTCTCACGCCCTGGATGTTCATGGCGAAGTATTCGGGATGATCCTTGCCATACTTTTTCCACCACTTGGCGTAGTAGGCGTCTCCGGGGCCGAAGTTCCAGTCGGAGCCCCGGCAGTTGCGCAGACGGCGTTTCCATGCCAACTGGGCAGCGCGGTTTTTGCTTCCCATTCTGCTGCCGCCGGTGCGCATATTGCGCAGGGTGAATTTGGGATACCAGTCCCCTTGCGTGACGGTGATCCGCACAGGGTTCTGCCGGGGAGCTGCAATATCCTCTCCGGAAGGCCATCTTACGTTCAGGCTGTCTTCCAGAAAATCATAGACAGCAAAGGAGGCGCCGCCGTCCCTGCCTCCATAGAAATAAGCTCCTTCCGGGGTGATGCGGTAGTGGGACTCCTGAGGAGCGAACTTGTCGGCAGAAACGCCATCCGGGAGGAATCCGACTTTCATGAGAAAGGTCTTTCCCGCGGGAACGGCGTGTTCTTTTGCCAGAACCACCTTTTCGGAGGTGATGAGTTCCAGATGTTTCTGCAGGTCCTCCGCGGCAAGTTTATTGGCCGCGCTTCCCTTGTAGACGATGGCGGTTTCCCCAAGCTTGATGACCACTTCCGCGGCGGAAAGCACCATTCCGGAAAGCAGAAGAAACGCGAGAATAAAATGGAATTTCATGGTGTCTTTCCTTTCCTTGACTTTTTATTCTGTATTTCCGTTTGATTTGAATCTATGCCAGCGAACAGGCCGCTCTCTCCCTCTCATCAGTCTTTCCAGAGCGCGGCCTGGCTTTTCGCCGGATCCGTTCCTTTCCAGGAGCTCACATGGCCGTCGAAAAAGGCCAGATTGCCCACCTTGTTGTGCCGCTGGCCGTAGATGTACGACCACGCACGGGCGTTTTCGATGGCTTCCCATGGATAGTGAGTATTGCCGGTTTCCAGATAACGGGTCTCGATGAGGTAGAAGATCCGGGAAGTTTTCTTGATGTTGGTGATGCGGAAGCATTTCCCTTGATAGCCGGAATTGTACTCCCGGTTCCAGCCGTAGCAGAGTCTTCCGAAATAGTCTTCTTTCCATTTGGGCACGTTGGAAGCTTGCCCGAGCCCGACATACTGCTGGGCGGGACACCGGTAAAGGGAGGATTGGGATTTGACAGTACCTGCGCCGTAGGTATTCCAGCCGTAACCCAGCATGTAGGGGATCCCTGAGATCCTGTTGTTCACAGTGTCGTAGGTGGCCCAGTTGTAGTTTTCCGCATTGCCCCCCATGCATGGGATGAAATCCTGAAAGCCGGCGCAGTACATTTGGGTGTAGTTGGCCAGCGTTTTGAGCTGGTTGGTGCAGGCGGTCTTCTTTGCCGTCTCCCGCGCCTGATTGAGGGCAGGCAGCAGCATCCCCGCCAGAATGGCGATGATGGCGATGACCACCAGGAGTTCGATCAAGGTGAAATTCCGTTTGTCCCGTTTCATGGGTCTCTCCTTTTTATGTTGTTCCGTCAACGTCCGTTTACTCCGGCCCCGGCAAACCGTTCCTGACGGTTCCGATGCATTCCATCATAAACTATACTTGAAAAAACGTGTTTTTGCAATATAGTACAATAACATTATCCGGACAAAAAGAAAAAGAAATCTGCCAACAAGCATCAGGGGAGAAAAATGGATCCGCATATCAAGTTCCGGAAACGGGAAACCTTCTTCAAGGGGGGAAATGAGATCTTCTACATCTCCGGGACCCGGATGCCTTACTTGCATACCAATACCATCGTCGTTTCCGCCTATGGGGAGCTTCTGTGGGGACCGGGCACGGAACTTGCCATCTACCACTCCTACTGGACCTTTACCCTTGTGCTGGAAGGCAGGGGATTTTTCCGGGAAAAGGGCAAAGCGCAGGAAAAGATCGGCCCGGGTGACGTGTATATAGCCCGGCCCGGCGTGGATTGTACCGTGGGCGTGAACAAGGGCTGCGCGCAGAAACGGCGGGTCATCCTTCTCAACTGCAGTCCTCTCCTCACATTGCTGTGCAACAACGGCGCCCTTGCGGACCGGAACGTGATCCATCCCGGAGAACCGGCAAGATTTCTGCGTATTCTGGAGAACGTGCGGCGTCTCGTGACCGACGGGAGTGCCCATCTGCATGAAGATCTCGCCATGCTGGGCTACGCCTTCGTCCATGAGCTTATCGTCCAGACCGCTCCCGCCGACGTGAAGGAGGGATTCGAACTTGCCGCAAGGGAATTGGAACAGAATCCCGCTCAGGCCGTCTCCCTGGAGGAACTTGCCGAAAAGTGCAATACCAGCGTGCGGACCCTCAACCGCCTTTTCCACGAGCACTTCAAGTGTTCTCCCCATGATTTCATCTTTCAGGCGAGAATGAGGAACGCGGCGCGTCTCCTGCAGGACGATACTTTCCCGGTCAAGGGAGTCGCCGAAGCCTGCGGCTACAGGAATCTCTCCTTTTTCGCCAAATCCTTCCGGCAGTTTTACGGGGTTTCCCCACGGGAATACCGTTCCGGCAAGGTCGTCACGGAAAAGGTGGAAAAGAAACACCGTACGGCAAACCCGTGAGTCCCGGAGAACCCGGGCGAAAGAGCCGCCCCGCCGGCAATTTCACGCAAAGAGTTTGTACATGGTGCCAATGACATCTTCTAATAAAAAAATCCCTGCAAAGCCTATGTATCGGGCGGGGTGAATATACTGGATAGAAAGTTTCGAGCTCAAAGCGGGGCAGCGATGCATAACGCAAGCTTATTGCGGAAGTCAAGTTTCATCTGGATTGTGAAAACAGCCAGCGCAGATTGTCATGATCCGCATAAGTGGCAGCCCATGAATTATGATTCACGCCGGGGTATTCGGTGTAGAAGATTTTCGTTCCGCCGGCAGCGCGGATCGCCTCGACCATATCCCGCGAGCGTTTCACGTTGACCACACTGTCTTCACTGCCATGGAACACGCGGATCGGAATATCCTTGAGCTTCGGCGCCTGCCTGACGTCGCCGCCGCCGCAAACCGGGATCGCCGCGGCAAAAAATGCCGGCCTGCGGGACAGCGCATCCCAGGTTCCGAAACCGCCCATGGAAATGCCGCTGATATAAACCCGCCTGGGATCGCATTTCTCCTGTTCGATCACAGAATCAACCAGTTCGAGAGCATGTTTGAGCTGCGGGGTCGGTTCCGGCGTCATCTCATGCTCCGTCAGGGACCATGACTGTTCGATCCACATCACGTTTTGAGGACACTGCGGGAACAGCAGAACGGCTTCGATCTTTTCCGTTTCGCAAAAGTTCAGCAGGTCGGCTGCGCAATGCTTCAGCTGAAGCTGATTGTCGTCTCCCCGTTCGCCCGCGCCGTGCAGGAACAGCAGGACCGCAGGGGCAACGTTTCCTGACCGGCCGCCGGTTTTCCTGACGCAGTAATTCAGTATTGCACCATCCGCCGATCGAAATACCTTCTGCTGCATTCCGAGTTTCACCGCCAGGTTTTCCATTTTCATAACCATTTCTCCCTATCGATTTTTGTTTTAAGGGCGGAGGCAGATCTTATTGCCCGCACCCGGATTCATTCCAGACGTTTTTGGTTTTTTGCCGGATTGCTCATCATCAGGGACATTCCGCCCAGGATCAGGGCGATGGCCAGGATGAACATGACGGAGAATTTCTCCTTCAGCACGATCAACGAAAGCGTGAACGTGATGGCGGCGGAAAGATAACCGAATGCCCCCAGCACGCCGGGTTTCAAATACCGCAGCGCGGCATACCAGCAGGCGTTCGCCCATGCCAGCGTGACTACCCCGGTGTAAACCGTTCCCGCCCATAACCGCGGTTTGAAGGCCTGCCAGTCGGCGGCCTGGACCGTGAAGAACAGGGCGGGGATCATTAATATTGTCCCGAAAAGGAAACCGACGAACATGCACACGGGCCCTCCGTATTTTTTGGAAACGTCCGCCCCGTAAACGGTGAAGAATGCCCAGCAGAATCCCGATCCGAGCGCCATCCCGTCTCCGATCAGGGTACGCAGTCCGGTATCGGCATAGATGTCGCCGCCCGGTGCGAATCCGGCCAGGATGATGCCGCCGAATCCGATGAACATGCCGAGGATCCCCCATTTCGGGGTTTTCTGTTTCAGCAGCAGGAACGCCAGGATCACGGTGGCGATGGGAGAGCAATTCGCCATCAGGGAACTCCGGGCGGCGGTGGTGTAATTCAAAGAACAGAATATCAGGACACTTTCCATGACGATCCCGACCAGTGAGATCAGCAGAAACCGCTTCCAGTCCGAAAGCAATGCTTTTTTGACCAGCTGCCGGTTGCCGGGAAACAGCAGCAGCGGTGAAAGGGCCGCCGCGGCCATACCGAATCGCAGGAAATTGAACAGCCAGGAATTCAGATTTCCGCCTTCTTCCCCGAACAGCCAGCGTCCCGCAATATAAAAACTGCCCCAGGCTGCCGTGGCGGTAAATCCAAGAATGAAACCTGTTAATTTCTGCATATCTTATTTCCTTGATTGGTAATGATCCGTATTTTCAGCGCAGGATCTTCTTCCCCAGCAGCGCACGGGTCAGCGCCGCGGCATTTTTCCGTGCGGTTTCGTTATCGGGGATCTCGGACAGCGCCGCGCCGATCAATTTTCCGGAATCGAAGGCAATTTCCAATGCACAGAAACCTTCCCGCAGGGTGATCCCGCAGGGGGGTGCATTTTCCGCACCGGTGTATTCCGGATCCAGAATGTTCATGGAAAAGTCAATGACCAGCGTGTTGATCCCGTTCAGGTATTTCAGCGCCCGGTCCATGATGTCCGACATGCCGTAACGGTCAATTTCTTCCATGGTGAAGACTTGAATGCCGGAATGCTGAAGACGCAGTTTTTCCTGCGGGTCGATACTGCGAAGCCCGATCAGAACAACATTTTCCTCGGGCACCGGATGTTCCAGCGCTTCGGAAATGACGGTTTTGCCGCAAATCGCCGACAGGGTCATCCCTTCCGAAGTAAGAGCGCCGGATCCTTTCGTATTGAAATCGCTGTAAGCGGAAAACATGAGCCAGCCGCAATGATGGAACCTGGCGGAGATTCCTCTCGCCAGTTCCAGGGCGATCCGGTGGGAACCGCCCCAGAGCAGCGGACGTATCCGCCGGTCCAGACACTTCTCCACCTCGGGCGCAATCATCCGGAGTGAACGGCAGGTGCCGCAGGATCCGGTCAAGGCGGAAAAGAAAGATTTGCCGGGGACCCGGCGGAAAGAACGGAAGGAGGCATCTGCCGATAAAGGCGTCCGGAGAATTTTCCATTCCGGAAAATCCCGCGCCGCGACCGGCGGAAGCCATCTTTTTTCGACGTAGGGCGAAAGCATTGCCCCCAGCAGACTGCCGTATTCCAAGTCGAAATCCACAGTATCCCCCACATGAAAGTGCATGGGACAATCTTCGACATCCGCGATCAGATGATCCGAACTGGCGCCCAGGATCCGGATCCCGTTCCGGCGGGGAGTGATTCCGCCGCAATTGACATCCGCTCTGCCGATTCCCAGCAGCAGACGGTTCCGGACCCCCAGATCGGGAATCTGCGGTCTTTCTCCGAAGGCATTCCGCTGCATCGTTCCGGCGGGGAAGGAAGGCTTCACGGTACTTTCAACGACTTCGGCGGTGAGTGTAAACGCATCGTAAGACATGCCGGGGATCCTTCCCCCGTCGCAGGTCTCCCGTCCCAGCAGGAGGGATTCCCCGCAGCGGAGATGATTCAATCCGGCAGGCAGTCTGCCTTCCAGCAGCATTTTCACTGCACTGCTGTTTCCCGCGGATACATAACGCAATTTCCGCCGCAGATCCCGTTCCAGTTTTTTTGCCAGGTCGACCAGCAGTCCCATGTTTTCCTCATCCGGGATGATTCCTCCGTAACAGGTGAGATTGGTGCCGATTCCCGCTGCATAAATCCCCGGAAGCGATTCCGCATATCGGAACAGATCTTCCAGTTCGCCGGGCTGAACGCCCTCCCGGCGGTCACCCAGATCCACCATCAGCAGAACCTGATGGATCTTACCGGCTTTTACCGCCGCCCGGGAAAGCAGTTCCAATACTTCTCCGGAAGAATTAAGACTCAAATCCGCATACCGGATGGTTTCTTCCGCTTCGCTGGGCATGGGGATCCGCAGCAGCCATAACGGGCAGCTGATCCCGCAACGCCGGAGACGCCGCAGATTCTGAACGCGCGAATCGGCAATCTGAGCACAGCCTCCCGCCGTGAAAGCATATGCCGTTTCCGGGGATCCGCAGCATCCTTTCACCACACCGGCGATCTCCACTCCGTGACGGCCTGCCAGTGCAGTCAGGATTTCAGCATTGCGTTTCAGTTTCTCCGTATCTCCGGTTATTACGGGATAATGCAATGTTGATTCCATAGTCTGTCCTCAGTTCGTTTTTTTTCTCAATATAACGACTTGTAATTTATATTCAATAATAAATCTGTTTTTTGAAATAAATAATAATAAAAACGGAATAATAAAGAATAAAATATCCGATTTTCAATAAAAAAAAGAATTTTATTCTTCCTTTGATATTGCAAAATCCGGCTTTTGATTTATATTACTTTTCAGAAAGGAAAATAATGATGGATGAAACAGACCGGAAAATTTTAGATTGTCTGCGAAACAATGGACGGATCAGCAACAAGGAACTTGCCCGGCGGATCCACCTGGTGCCTTCGGCCGCGTTGAAACGGTTGAGACGGCTGGAAGAAAGCGGGATCATCCGGGGTTATTCCTGCAGAATCGACCACAGCAAAATCGGGTTGAACATGAATGTCCTGATTTCGGTCATAACCGCCGAAAAAGTCGGCAACATCGAAATCGGCAGCAAGCTCGCGGAACTGCCCGATGTCCTGGATGTTTTTGATGTGGCAGGCAATACCAGTTACATAATCCGTGCGGTGGTGAAAGACACTTCCGGATTGAATGATCTCATCATTCGACTGGGGAACATCCCCGGCGTAGTCCGAACTCAGACGACCCTGATCATGAACATGATCAAAAATGAACTTTCGCTCAATTCGGGTCCGGATGAACTATAGCAGTCTGTTGCGAAAAATCAAGCGGTTTTCCGGCTGTCCGACCGTCAGAACGCGAAACCATGTCCAGGGCGGAGTCCGGCGGCTTTGTTCAGGCTTTCTTGTTTGTCAGACCCAGGCAGTCCAAATCTCCGCAGCACAGGATGCCGAACGGATAAAAATACGATGGGATCTTCAGGTTCCAGTCCATAAGGAACTCCTGCAGACTCGGGGGAACGGCGGAAAAATCCCTTTCCACCTCGACCGGGGCGATCAGTGCCGCTGCGGCGGCGGGAACACAGGCCATGCCGGCGGCTTTGAGAATGACCTTCCGCGCCCCGTGTTTTTTCAACAGAAGGAGCGCCGAAAGAATATCCCGGCTCCGGGCGGAAACAACACTGCCGCCCAGCATCAGTTCCCAGGAACCGTAAAGACCCGGCAGAATGATGTTCAAATCGTTTTCCATACGGCAGGGACGGGATTCACCGGTCCCTCTCGGCTCAATGAGGAAGGCGGTCCGCTGCTCGGTGGAACGGAGTTCCGGATATTCGGTCAGGCCGTCCTCCTGCGCCACTGCCGCCACGACTTCCGGAGTACACTCCAGCCGGATATCCGGTGCGGGTCCGACCTTTTTCAAGGTGATGGTGATTCCCGGTTCGGTGTGCAGCTGGAAACGGCTGCCGTAAAGACCGGTGTGGGCGATATACTGTTTGGATCCCGTTCTGAAAGCGGGTGCCCGGGACGGCAGTTCCGGCAGGATCATCTGACGGAACCGCTCTGCTGACGGCCGGATCTTTCGGGCGGCCAGCTGCTGAAGCATATCACTGGCGGAAAAAGCCCCTTTCAACCCCCAGACCCGTCCGCCGGGCGTGCAGAAAAGCGCTT
>SUWI01000219.1 GCA_015061565.1 Lentisphaerota bacterium | reverse complement strand
CCGGATCCTGAATTATCATTTCGACTATGCCGCGGAATATTTCCGAAGCCATGACTGTCAGGTGCGGATCATCCTTTACTCCGAACTGATGGCGGGCGGCGCTCTTCAGGACCTGGATGCGCTTCTGATCAGCGCATTGTATCTGGATTCCGATTCCATAAAGCTGCTTCAGACCAGCCGGATCCCGATTCTGGTCTACCGCAGCGATTATCTGGCCGACTACCAATTCCCGAGCCTGGTTTACGACCGCGATCCGGGAATGCGCGAAGCCCTGAATTTTCTGAAACCGGCAAAAGAAAACCGGATTATTCTGATCATGGAGACCACCCCGTGCGGGCGCCATGTGAAATCGAAATGGCATAAGACCCTGAAGGCTTTCGACGTCCCGGATTCGCGGATTGTCAATTACGACATCAATGTGGTCGAACGGGAGATCAGCTGCTACCGGCTGGTCCGGGTTCACCGGGAACTGTTCCGCAACGCCATCATCCTGACCTGCAACGATGAGGTGGCCATGAATGTGGTCAATGCACTGACGCTGGAGGACATGCGCGGCGGCATCGATTACCGGCTGGTGGGAATCGGCAACCGCGCCGGTTACGGTTGTCCGACCATCGAAAAACTGCAGATCGCGTCGATCGACACGCCCATCCGGCAGATGGCGCAGGAAGCGGCCCGGCAGCTGCTTGCGCGGCTGAAAAACCATTCCGACTGCAACTGTTCGGTCATGATCCCGACCCATTTCATCCCGCGTGCCAGCGCCGGATATGTCCGGAATGAAAAGGAATGTTCAGGTTTGAAAAACTGTTAAAATGAAACAAATAAGAAAGGACGGAAATCATGCGGAAAATCAAAAACCGGTTCAACATCTCATCTCTCATACCTCATCTCTCATACCTGAAGCGTAAAATGTCACAGCATTTTACGCTGATAGAGCTCCTCGTGGTGATTGCGATCATTGCGATCCTGGCGGGAATGCTGCTGCCGGCCCTGAACAAGGCCCGGGAAAAAGCCCGGGGCACCTCCTGCCTGAGCAATATGAAACAGCTCAATCTGGCCTGGTTCAACTATGCCAATGACAACAAGGAATATATTCTCAGTTACAGTGCCTTCTACTATGGGTTTCCCGGTTATGTAAACCAGGTCAAGGAGTTTGTCTGGCTCGAAGCGCTGCCGTGCCTGGGTTATCTGCCCCAGCCCGGTCCGATTGATAATAGCAATACCATCCCGAAGAACCGGAAATATTATATCTGTCCGTCCGATCCGAAGCCGGCGAGTTTTTACTCTTTCTATAAAACCTTTATCAGCTATGCCTATCCGTTTGATATGCACAGGGCGCGGACCGGATATTTCGGGGAAAACCTGACATCTTTACGCCGGCTGCGGAACGGTTACAACAATGAGATACTCGTCACTGCCGACAACTGGAAAAAACCATCGATCAAATCTGCGGGCAACTGGAAACAGATCTCCATCAACTATATCACGAATCTGAGTCTGGGGATTTACGGAGCCCACGGCAGATGTGTAAACGGATCCTATGCCGACGGTTCGGCGCGGGCCGCCGATTACGTGCTGGGTATCACCTCCTTGAAATGGAACGGTCTCTGGGTCATGCCGGTATCCGGCTATACCCTGACCAAGTTTACCTCTGCCACAGAACCGTGATCGTCCGGGGCTGGAAGGAAAATATCATGGCCTATACAATACCGTCTCCGCATTCCGGTACGCAGCTGGATGTGATCGTTCCGGTTTCCATCGAACTGGACTGGCCGTCCGAAAAGGATGTCGCCCGGGATATTTCCGAACTCAACCGGAAATACGGTTTCCGCCGGTTTGCGCTGGCATGTCCGGGTGCCGGCTGGCGGAGCATCGGTTTTCCCCCGATGGAACATTTCCGCAAGCTCGCCGAATTTTTCCGCCGCGTCCGGCAGGAAACGGCACCTTCCGGCATCGAATGCGGCTGGTGGATCACGCTGACTTTGAAATCCGGACCCGATCCGAGGTGGAACCGCATGGTGCGGATGGACGGCACGGAAACCCCGATGGCCTCCTGTCCGCTGAACCCGGTTTTCCGCGAGACTTTTGCCCGGAGCATTGCCGCATTCGTGGAGATCGCCAGACCGACTTTCACCCTCACAGAAGATGATTTTTCCATCAACGCGGCCGCCTGGTATGAAGGCTGCTTCTGTCCGCATCATCTGGCGGAATTCGCCCGGCGGACGGGACGGAATTATACCCGCGAAGAATTGAAGGATATTTTCGAACGGAAGACTCCGGAATCGCTGCAGCTGCGGCGGCAGTGGCGGACCCTGATGCGGGACTCCCTGGCGGATTTCGCCAAGGCAATGCGCGACGAGGTGGACAAGGTCTCGCCCGAAACGCCGATGGGGACCGCGCAATCCGGTTCCTGGGATCAGGACGGCGACGCCACCGAGGCCGTGACGCGTGCCATGGCGGGCAAAAACCATATCCCGTTCTGCCGTTTTTACGGAACCGTTTACGGCGGCGAAAATATTGCCGCCATCCCGAACCTGGTCTTTCATGCGCTGCATACCCGGCAGCATACCGGAAAAGATCTCCGTTACTATCATGAGTGCGACACCTTCCCGCATACCCGTTTCTTCACCTCCGCCGCGAGCCTGCGCGTCATCACAACTGCCACCTGTTCCTTCGGCTGCGACGGCCTGCTGTTTTACACCCAGCAGATCCTGGATGACCCGAATGAGGAAGATGCCTACAGCCGGATGTTTGCCGAGGAATTCCGCCGTTTTGAAACGATCAGCGCCGCGGCGCGTCAATGTCAGGTGAAAGGTGTCCGGATCCATCACGATCCGTTCCGGTCTTCCATTCAGCCGGAAATGAATCCGGGCTGGATCGAAAGTCTGGGCGCGTTCGGCATTCCCGTATCCACGCTTCCCGCCGGAGTGACTTTCCTTTCCGGGACGCAGCCGGAAAGTTTTTCCGATGCGGAACTGAAGCAATTATTATCCTCCGGACTGATCCTGGACGGCGATGCGGCACTGTGTCTGCAGGAGCGCGGTTACGGGGACTGTCTCGGAGTGAGAGTCGAAGAAAACCCGGTGACGGGTATGGAACAGTACGACCTCGGCGGACGCGAATTGATCGAATCCGCTTTCATTCCGGAATGCCGCGGACGTCACATGCACCGGGCGGATTTCTTTGCGCCGCGCGGCAGAGGTTCCATGCATGAACTGGTCCCGCAGGATCCCGACTGTGAGATCATCACGCGGACGGTGACTTTTCAGCAGAAACCGCTGGGCGTTTCCATGACGAGATTCCGGAACCGGCTCGGCGGCAAGGTCGCGGTCATGGGGATGGGTGTCTTCGGCAATCATTCCTCGTCCCTGCTCAATTACCGCCGCCGGCAGCTGATCCGGGAACTGGTGGTCTGGTGCTGCGATGAATTCGTGACGGTGCTCGGAGATGCGCGGGTCTACACGATCATGAATGAGGCGGACGATCCGGAAAAAGCCGGTTTTGCCGGCATGCTGACGCTGACCGATCTCAATCCGGACGACCTGGATTCGGTGACCTTGCATCTGCCGCCCGAATGGCGGAATTACCGGACGTGGCAGCGGCTGGACCGGGACGGCGGCTGGGCAGATTTTCCATATTCCCTGGACGGCGGCACGATCCGGCTGGAGCTCCCGCTGCGTTATGCCCGTCCGGAGATCCTGCTGGTGAAACCTTGAATCAAATTAAAAAAGGCGAAAAAATGAAAGAATTATTCACTATCCGCGGATTCAATCCCTGCGAAAGCCTGCTGCGCCATACGCCGGAGCAGCTCAGGACCTTCATCCGCCGGATGAAACAGCTCAATTTCAATTCGATCATCATCCATTATGACTACGGCTGGAAACGTTACCGCGAACTGATCCTGGAAGAGTGTGTCAAAGCCGGCGTGGAGATCACGCTGATGACTTTCGGACCCCGGACCTTTTACCGTTTTGCCGACTGGAAAAAAGATTTTCTCGCCCGCAAGGAGGACGGGAGTTTCTTCACCGAAAAACTGGAATGCGAAACCTTCCCCTGCCGTTTCGCTCCGGGTGCGCTCGATGCATTCGAAGCCGGCGCCAAAGCCTGGCTGCGCGAGATCCCGCCCCAGATCCGGCATGTGCACATGCGTGCAGCCGACGGAGGCGATTTCTGTGAGTGCCCGCGCTGCCGTCAGCTGGAACGGCAGGACCGCTGGAATCCTTTCGTCGAACGTTTCATCAAGGCGGTCCGGGAGACCCGTCCCGACCTGAAAGCCGAAACCGATGTCTATTATCTGCGCTATGATTTTCCGCAGGATACGGCGGCATTTGCCGCGATGGACCGGATCATGTTCGATACTTTCCCCCGGACGCCGACGCATCCGCTGGGCAGCGCGGCGGATACTGCCAGCCGCGGCCTCATGCGGGACGTTTACGGCTCCAGCCATGATTCCCCTGAGGTGACGCTCAATACTGCGATGCTCGACAAGATCAAAATGTGGAACCGCGCCTTCCCGGGCAAAGTCTATATTCACGAAAATGTCATGAAGCAGGGATTCGCCGGTAATTTCCAATACGGAACCCAGTCGTATCTGGAGGATCTGCAGACTCTCCATGAACTCGGGATCCAGGGCATCATGTTCGAGGCTTTCGAACCGGGTTACGGCGCCTACGCCGATCTTTTCCCGCTGCTCGCCCGGGCGATGAACGGTGAAAAAGTCGATTATACACCCTGCGAGCTGGACCGGATCGTCCGCGAACTGAACTGCGGCTGGTTCTGCGACCGGCCCGATTTCCCGCTCGACCGTTATTTTTCCGATCCGGTGATGTTGAAAAGCCAGCAGTTTTATCAGCAACGGCGGACCGGCATGTCGCTGCAGTATTTCCGGGATTACGTTCAGTTCGCGCTGGAGCATTCCGACCGTCTGGATCCTCTTTATATCGGTCATCATCAGGCACGGATGCACCTGGTTTACCATAAAATCAAATTCCGGGATCTTTCGCCTGAAGCGGAAAAACTGCTCAACAGCCGGAAATTATGGGATTTCATGGAGGATATCCCGGAAAATCAGGATCCCCGGCAGGTCTGCCGCGGTCTTATCGAAGAATTCCTGCGGAAAGCAGAACCGACAACATAAATCTCAACAGGAGGAAAACATAAAATGATCGTCTCGAAAAAGAATTGCCGGGTCAAGGTCTGTCTGACGCTGGCTGCCGCAATGATTCTGAGCTGGACAGCCCAGGCTGCCGAACTGGTCCTGGCGAAACAGGGAAAAACCGATTACGTGATCGCCGAAGCGGCAAAAGCCACTCCGGCGGAAAAACACGCTGCGAAAGACTTGAGCCTGTATCTGCAGAAAATCACGGGCGCGGCGTTCCCGATCGTGTCCGAAGCTGACGCCAAAGGCAAAAATGCGATCTATGTCGGCGCGACCGATTTTGCCGCGCAGGCGGGGATCAAACCGGATTCGCTGGACAAGGAAGCATGGATCATCCGCACCAGCGGGAAAAACCTGATCCTGTCCGGCGGCCGGCAGCGCGGCACCCTTTATGCGGTCTATGTGCTGCTGGAAAAGCATTTCGGCTGTCACTGGCTGGATGAACTGACCGAAATCGTGCCGAACCGTCCGGACCTGACCTTGAAAGAACTTTCGGTCCAGGGCAAACCGGCATTTCAGCTCCGGATGCTTTATACCAGTAACCGGGAACACAAGGAAGTCCAGCTGCTGCGCGTCCGGAACATGGACACCAGAACCATCGGTGCGGGACTCGGTTTTATAGAAGGCGGCCCCGGCCATACGTTCTATTTCTATTCCAGACAATTTCCCGCCGATCATCCGGAATATCATGCGATGAACCTGAACGGGCAGCGGCCTCCGGCGACTTCGACCAGCGGTCCGGGACAGATCTGTCTCACCAATCCGGAAGTCCGGAAACTGATGGTCAAACTGGTGGAAAAAAATATCCTCGCCCGCCGGAAACAGGCCGAACCGCTGAAAGACAAGGGGTTCGTCCCCAGCCGGATCTTCTATGTCACGCCCAACGACACGGCCTGGAACTGCCAGTGTCCGACCTGCAAAGCGTTTACCCAGAAAGAGGGCACGGACAGCGCCCTGATGGTCGATTTCATCAACTCCATCGCCGACGGCATCAAGGACCAATATCCGGACGTCCTGATCGGCTTTTTCGCGTATGAAAACAATCTGGTCCCCCCGAAGCGGATCCGTCCGCGCGACAATACGCTGGTCTGCATCGCCCAGTTGAATGCCGAATGGGGCAAAAAGGCTACCTATCCCGATCTTTACCGGCCGATGAACAGTCCGGTCAACCGCGAGGCCAGGGAGATCGTCCTCCAGTGGTCCAAAATCGCCAAACACATGGAAATCTGGGATTACTGGGGCCAGTATGTCAAAAACAAATACTCGTTCCCGAACTCTTTCGTTCATTGTCTGGCGCCCGATCTGAAACTGTTCCATGACTGCGGAGTGGAAAAATTTTTCTGCGAATGCGATGCCGTTCAGTCCAAAACCAGTTTCCTGGCATTGACCATGTGGCTGGGCAGACAGCTGCTGCAGGATCCGGATCAGGATCCCGCTCCGCTGATCCGGACTTTCATGAAAGGTTACTACGGACCCGCCGCGGAGAAAATGACCGAATATCTTGATTACATGGAAAAACGGATCGAGGCGGTTCCGGCAAAAGCGGGAAAAATCTGCGCCATGACGGTTCCCGACCGGCCTTATCTGGATCTGGCTTTCTTCCAGACGGCGGACCGTCTGCTGGATGAGGCTGAAAAACTCTGTCCGGAAGATTCCCTTTACCGCTTGAACGTCCGGCGGGAAAGGATCATCGTTGATTCCGGTATCTATTGCCTCTGGCAGAAACTGCAGAAGCAGCTGCCGAAAGGACAGAAGATGCCCTGGAACCCGACGAATATCCTGCAGCGTTACAAAAACTACCGGGTCGCCGATCTCAAAAGACGTCCCTTCGCCATCAGTCACAGCCTGTCTGGCAAAGATACCGACCCGGAAAAGATCGTGGAAAAATCGATCGCTTCGATGAAAGGTTTCCATGCGGCCCGGACCGGTATGAAACTGGAGGTCATGACGCTGCCGAAACTGGCGGAGGTGAAGACCCCCGGCGACCCGGCTGCCGTGGACTGGAGCAAAGCTGCCGGTCTGAACCAGTGGTATGACCAGAACGGAAGCCGCATTCCGGAGCGGAAAATCTCCGGCAAAGTCGTTCAGGACGGCAAATTCCTCTATCTGCAGCTCGAGGAAAAAGGCCTGGATCTTGCCAAACTGCGTCCGCAATGGTGGAGCGGCGATGGCTGGGAACTGTTCTTTTCGGCCAGCCGCAGCGGTTTCCCATACCATCAGCTGGCGATCAATCCCAAGGGGGAATTTTATGCCTTCTCCTACCGGGACAGCCTGATCGATACGAAGAAATGGGATTGCGGTGTGTCAGTCCGATCCGAACGGAAGGACGGCTGCTGGAGAGTTTCGATCGCCCTGCCGCTTGCCTCGCTGATGCCCCAAGAAGCAGTTGCAGCGAACAGCCCGATTTTTGTGAATATCTTCCGGTCCTCGCCCTGGCTGAACGGCAGGGTCATGTGCCTCAGCCCCATTTTCGAGGCCGGTCTGCATGACATGCTCCGTCTGGCGGAATGGATCCCGGAAACCCCCTGGCCGAAACCGGAAGACAATCTGATTTTCGGCAAGTGTTACAAGTCGAGCAAAGCCCCCAACTGGAAACTTTGTCTGAACAAGGATCCGAAACTGGAACAGCAGAAGCTGACCGACGGCAAGTTCTCCAAAGGATCTTCGCCGATGTGGTTCGACAGGCAGGCAACCGCGGGATTCGCCATGCACGGCAAACTCGAGCTGACCTTCGACTTGGAACGGACTGCCGAAATCGAAAAAGTGCTGGTCCATTGCGGAGCGGGCATCAGCGGCGTGGCTTTCCCCCATTCCATTGAGGTCCTGACCGGCACAGACGGCGAAAAGTTCACCTCGGCAGGGAAACTCGTGCCGGAAGTTCTTTCCAACGCCGGTTACCGGGCCGCCGCCTTGAATATCCCGATCAGGAAAACCAAGGCCCGGTATGTGAAGATCGTCTTCGATATCCGGAATTGGTTTTTCTGCATCGATGAAATCGCCGTTCAGGGCAAGTGGAAATAAACAGTCAGTTCAAGTGGAGATAAATCGATATGATCGAAGGTTTTCGGATCGTGGATGCGCATTGCCATCCGATCGCCGCGCCGGGTGAATCGCTCGTGAATGCCTACGGTACCCCGGACAACACCGCGGATTTCTTTGCGGAAATGCGCGCAGCGGGCGTGGATTTCTGCTGCGGATCCGTCATCAAATCCAACCCGGACCCCAAGGATTTCAGCGGTTTTGCCAGGGCCAATGCCGAAGCATTCCGGCTCTGGAAGGAATATCCGGATTTCTATCAGCCGGGGATCCGGATCAATCCCCGCTTTGTCCGCGAGTCCATCGCCGAGGTGGAAAAATATCATCGGCAGGGCATCACGTGGGTCGGCGAACTAGTCCCATATGCGAGCGGATACGATTCCTATTCCTCACCGGAGATCCTGGAGATTTTCGCCGTGGTCCGCGATTTCGGAATGACGCTCAGCATCCATCCGACGGACAATGCCGATATTGTCCGGCTGATGGAAAACCTGCCGGGCCTTCAGGTCGTCGCCGCCCATCCGGGGGAACGGCCCAACGTGCTGGAACGCGCGGAAATGATGAAGCGTTTCCCCGGCCTGCACTGGGATATTTGCGGAACGGGTCTGTTCCGCTGGGGCATGCTCAAATATCTGGTGGACCGCTGCGGGGCGGAAAAACTGCTGTTCGGCACCGA
>SUWI01000218.1 GCA_015061565.1 Lentisphaerota bacterium | reverse complement strand
GCATAGATCAGAGTTCCGCCGGTCCCCTTCCCTGCGGGTTCGATCATGGCGATCCCGCGATTATGGAGCAACGCGGCATTGCCGACGCAAAGTTCCTGTCCGCTGAGCTCGGCACGGATGCCCTGCCCCGCGATCTCCTCGCCGGCTGTGACAGCTGCCGGTTTCAAACCGCGTTCTTCAGCCGCATTCAGGATGGCGGATGCGAGCGGATGGTTGGAGATCTTTTCCGCGGAAGCGGCGGCGGAAAGCAGTTCGTCTTCCGTAACATTTTCGGCGGCAAAAAGCGACTGGACGGTGGGATGCCCTTCGGTAACGGTACCGGTTTTGTCAAAAGCGGCCATGGTGATTCGGCCGGCGTTTTCGAGCGCGGTGCCGTTTTTGATCAGGATCCCTTCCCTCGCGCCGCGGCCGATACCGGCGATCAGGGCGATCGGAGTAGCCAGTCCGAGGGCGCAGGGACAGGCGATCACTAGCACGGAAAGAGCAAATCCGAGTGAAAGAGAGAATGGTTTTCCCGCATAGAAAAACCACAGACAGAAGGTCAGCACGGAAACGGCAATGACGAGCCAGACGAAGAAGCCGGAAACGGTGTCGGCCAGACGCGCGATGGGGGGACGGCTGCCCTGGGCATCACGGACCAGAGCGATGATCCTGGCGATCATGGTCTCTTCTCCGGTATGTTCGACCCGGCAGAGGAAAACGCTGCTGAGATTGACCGAGCCGCCGGTAAGCGGATCACCGGGTTCCTTGGCGACCGGCAGACTTTCGCCGGTCAGCATGGATTCATCCACCGTGGTGCGGCCTTCGGTGAGCACGGCATCGGCGGGGATGCGTTCGCCGGGACGGACCCGGACGATGTCCCCTGCCCTCAGCGAAGAAGCGGGAACATCGGTTTCCACATCATCGGCATCCACCGCATGGGCAATATCCGGCGTCAGGTCCATCAGTCCGCGGATGGCATCGGAAGCTTTTTCCCGCGAACGCGCCTCGAGATATTTGCCGATCATGATGAGCGCGACCACCATGCCGGCGGTATCGAAAAACAGATGCGGCACCTTGGAACTGAATATCAGCAGAATGAGACTGTAGACCGCAGCCGCGGAGGAGCACAAAGCCACCAGCGAATCCATATTGGGCGCAAGGCGGGCGAGGCTGCGGAAACCGGAAATGAAAAACTGCCGTCCGGCGATCCAGACTGGGATCAGCAGCAGGAACTGGATCCAGCCGTTGACCCGGTCCGTTACGTTGAAATACGGCAACCGGAGCATGGAATGCATGGCGGCATAGAAGAGCAGGACGGCAAAAACCAGCGCGATGATGCAGTTTATCAGGGCCATCCGGGCATCGTCACGATCGCGTTCCTTCGCCTTTTCGGCGGCGGCAGTTCCGGCTTTCTCCGCTTCGAAACCGGCCGACTTGACCGCCTGGATAATCTGTTCTTCGGACAATTTCTCCGGATCTGCCTCGAGGGACAGAAGCGAGGCGGCGAAATTGACATAGACCTGATCCGCCCCGTCCAGTTTACGGACAGTGCGTTCGATCGAGGCGGCACAGGCGGAACAGTGCATCCCGCGGATATTGAATTGCATTTTCATGATGATGCGGCACCCCTTTTATAATATGATTTATTTATCGACCAGGCCCCCCTGCTCCCAGCGGCAGGAGCGGAGATCGATCGAAACCTCGCTTACCGGGAAAAGCCAGAAGACTTTTTCGGCATTTTCGGCGGTATTCCAGCTCATTTCAGGAAGTTTCGGATTCAGCGGCTCCAGGCGGGTCCTGCCGTCGGATGAACGATGGAGACGGGCGAGGAACACGGTCTGGGGATTGCGGGTCTTGCCGATCACGATGTCTCCATCCTCGGCATAATCGGAACTGCAGACGAGAAGTCTGGACCCAAGCGGAAGACCGGGACAGAATTTCGGATCGTCCAGGAGCAGACCGAAGGAAAACTTGGTACATTCATTGGCGAAAGCGACGGATGCGGTCTGGTTCTGCCGGGCAAACGATGCGGGCGACTGCATGGTGATGTCACAGTCATTCATGCGGGATAGCGGAATGGCGGGAATGTTCTTCGCCTGATTTTTATCGGAGGTCGGAACGGGAGGATCGGAATAGAACGAACTGCCTGGATCATGGACCGTGACCGTCTTGACCGGAGCCGGCATGAATTTGCGCAGAACGCGGCGGACGCGTTTATCCCAGATCGTGCCGTTGATATTATTGGTTTTTCCGTTGAGCCAGAACAGCACGGTGCTGTGTGCCACGCCGATCTCTTTGGCGAACTGCGAGGTGTTTCCGTAATGATCCACAGCCTTGCGGATGGCTTCCAGAATATCCGGATTCAGCTTCATTTTGTTGTCCTTTCCTTTTTAATTATTCCGTTTATTTTTGATTTATATACATAAAATCTTTACAGTATTATAGCATCAATTATCGGGATTGCAAATTTTTAATCTGAGAATTCTGCTAAAAAAGAGGAAAAATCGCGTCATGGGCTTGTTTTTTGACCGATAAGAGGGTAAATTATCTTAATAATATTTGAAAGGACGGAAAAATGAAAACCGTGACTGCATCGAAACTGGCCGAATTACAGAAGGAAGCTGCGGAGAAACCGCGCAGACGTACGAACTACAATCTTCATGAACAGCTTGAAGATCCGATCCAGCGTTTGTGCATTACCGGAGAGCCCGATACGGTTTTTCCGCCGCATCGGCATTTGGGCAAATGGGAGCTGGTGACTCCGCTCAAAGGCAGTTTCACATACTATATTTACAACGACCACGGTGAGGTCGTCGAGAAATATGACCTGAAGCCGGGCGGCGACACGCTGGTGCTGGAAATGCCTGCCGGCACCTGGCACAATTGCGTCTTTCACGAACCAGGTACGACTTTTCTGGAAGTCAAACGCGGCCCCTATGCGCCATTCACCCCGGAAGAACTGGCGCCGTTCGCCGGAATCAAACCGGAGGTGTGAAGATGAACAGCACATCCCCTGCCCTGCTCCTTCATGTCTGCTGTGCCCCCTGTGCATCCGCATGCGTGGAACGGCTGCTGGCGGAAGGCCGGCAGATCACCTTCTATTATTCCACTTCCAATGTGGTTTCCGAGGAGGAATTCGAAAAGCGCCTGGCTTGCGTGAAGCAGCTGGCGAATTACCACAAACTGGAATTGATCGTCGATCCGTATGATCATCAATCCTGGCTGAACCATGTTTCGAAGCTGCCCCATTTCGAAGCCGCGCCGGAAGGCGGAGCCCGCTGTGTAAAATGCTTCGAATGGTCGCTCGGCAGGACTGCGGAACTGGCGCAAAGCCGGAACATGAATTTCACCACCACGCTGACTGTCAGTCCGCATAAAAATTCCAAGCTGATTTTTTCCATTGGCGGACGATGGACTCATTTCGAACCATATGACTTCAAAAAATGCGATGGATTCAAGCGTTCTCTGGACCTGTCGGCGCAATTCGGATTTTACCGTCAGGCCTTCTGCGGCTGTGAATATTCCCTTCGCAAGCGGGAAGAGATTAAAAAAGTTGTCTGTTGATTCTTAAAATAGAAAAAAATATAAGGAGAAAGAACGTTATGAAAAAGATCAAGATCAATCCCGTTCTGGCAGCGGCGGCCGGCAGTCTGGTCCTGCTTTCGGGCTGCGAAGAAAAGAAGGTCCAGGCCCCTGCCGTTCCGGTGGTCATGGTCGAACCGGCCGTGGAAATGGATTTTGCCGATTCGGTGACGGAAGTCGGAGAAGTCCAGGCATATGACACTGTCGGACTTTCCGCCAATATTTCCGGTTTCCTGACCGAAGCCAATTTCAAGGAAGGCGAACTGGTGAAAAAGGGTGTCAAGATCTTCCAGATCGACCCCTCGGTTTATGATGCGGCGGTCAAAAAAGCCGAGGCCGATGTCAATAAATACAAAGCGGAACTGATCAACAAGAACACTGAATTCGAACGGCAGAAACAGCTGTTGAAAACCAATGCGACCTCCAAACGCAATTATGACCAGGCTGAAATGAATCTGCGGACGGCCAAAGCCGAATTGAAAGCCGCCGAAGCAACACTGGCAGAAAAACAAGTCGATCTCGGCTATACGAAAATCATCGCCCCGTTCGACGGCTATGTCGGATTCAAGAAATACAGTGTCGGCAATATGGTCGGACCTTCCAGCGGAGCCCTGGCCATCATCACGGCCGCGGGCAATGTCAAGATCTATTTCTCCATCGATGAACTTACGATGCTGACGATCCTGGAAAATTACCCCAAAACCACCAGGGACACCGATAAAAGTCCGAAGGTCCAGGTAACCTTTCAGAACGGCAAAATATCCAAAGAGAAAGTCTGGATCTCCGCATGGAACAATATCGTGCAGGACGGCACGTTCCGGGTGCAGCTCACGTCGGAGAATAAAGGGGAACTGCTCGTGCCCGGACAGTATGTCAAAGTCACGCTTCAGGTCTCCCCGTATCAAAAACGGATCATGGTCAAACAGTCGGCGATCCTCCGCGAACAGCTCGGAACTTTCGTTTATGTGGTCGATGCGAAGAACAAGATCGAACGGCGGAAAATCGTCACCGGTATGAAGAACGGAGATTATCAGGTCATAGTCTCCGGGCTCAAGGCGGGCGAACGCATCGTGGTCGACGGACTGCAGAAGGCCGGGAACGGTGATGTGGTAAAGCCGATAACGGCGAAGCAGGCAGTTCCCGGCAAGCCGGTTTCCGATGTCCAGCAGAATAAATCCGCAGCCAAAGCCGCTGCACCGGCACCGCAGAAATCCGCAGCCAAAGCTGCTGCACCGGCACCGAAGAAATCCGCAGCCAAAGCCGCTGCACCGGCTCCGCAGAAAAAAGCCGAAGTGAAAAAATAACCGAGGACCGCCCATGATCAGTCAATTTTTCATTAACCGGCCCAGGTTTGCGATCGTTATTTCGATCCTCCTTCTGCTTGGCGGATTCATTGCCCTTTTTACGCTTCCGATCACCCTTTACCCGGATATCACTCCGTCACAGATCAATATCTCCGCTTCTTATCCCGGAGCGGACGCCAAGACCGTGATGGAAACCGTGATCCAGCCGATCGAGTCCCAGATCAACGGCGTCAAGAGGATGCTCTACATGTCCTCCACTGCTGCGGATGACGGCACCGCCTCCATCAAAGTTTATTTTGACATCGGGACGGACGGGGACATGAACACGGTCAACACCCAGAACCGGGTGAACTGGGCCCAGCCTTCGCTTCCGCAGGAAGTGCAGCGCCAGGGGATCACCACCAAGGAAGCCTCCAGCAACATGCTGGCAGTCATTGCGCTCTATTCGCCCACCAACGCTTACAGCGACAAGGAACTGAGCAATTTCATGGCGATTTCGATCAAGGACGAAATCGCGCGTATCCCCGGAGTCGGCGATGTTTCCGAACTGGGTGCGCTCACCTATTCGATGCGTGTCTGGCTGGACAACATGCGCATGGCTTCGCTCGGGATCACCGTCGGTGACGTCAAGAACGCCATTTCGGCACAGAACGTGCAGATCTCCGCCGGTGCGCTGGGCGACCGCCCTGCCCCGAAAGGTCAGCAGACCCGTTTTTCGGTTGCCGCACAAGGCCGTATGGCCGATCCGGAAACGTTCGGCAACATCATCATCCGTTCGAACTCCGACGGTTCGCAGATCCGTCTGCGGGATATTTCCAAAGTGGAAATGGGCGCCGAGAGTTACAACGGAATCTCGACGCTGAACGGGAAACCCGCGGCCCTGCTGGCGGTCTATCAGCTCAACAATGCCAACGGTCTGGAGATCGCCCGGCTCATGAACGAGCGGCTGGCGGAAATCAAAAAGACTTCCTTCCCCGGCGATCTTGCCTGCGGGATCACCTACGACTCCACGAAATTCATCAATGCCTCCATTCACGAAGTGGCGGAAACCCTTTACGTCGCGGTTCTGCTGGTGATCCTGGTCACGTATATTTTCCTTCAGGACTGGCGCGCCACGCTGGTTCCGGCCGTGGCCATTCCGGTGTCTCTGGTCGGCACCTTCGCCTTCATGAAAATTGTCGGGTTCAGCATCAATCTGATCACGCTCTTCGGTCTGATCCTTGCCATCGGCGTGGTGGTGGACGATGCGATCGTGGTCATAGAGAGCGTCAGCCGGCTGATGGATGAAGAACATCTGAAACCCCGGGATGCGGCGATCAAGACCATGCAGCTGGTTACCGGTCCGTGTATTGCAACCACGCTGGTTCTGCTGGCGATGTTTGTGCCGGTCTGTTTCCTTTCCGGCATCACCGGAGTGATGTACCGCCAGTTCGGGATCACGATCTCCGTTGCGGTTTCCATTTCCACGATCAACGCGCTTACCCTCAGTCCGGCACTCTGCGCCCTGATCCTGAAACCGGTCGACCCCAATCATAAGAAATTCATTTTCTTCCGCTGGTTCGACTCCATGTTCGGCTGGCTGACTGAAAAATACCGGGCTTTAGTGAGATCTCTGGTCCGGAAATCCGTCCTGGTGATGATCCTTTATGCCGTCATGGGATTCGGTGCGGTCGAAATCTTCAAGGCTCTGCCTACCGGATTTGTCCCCGATGAAGACCAGGGTACCTTTTTCATCACCGTCCAGCTGCCCGATGGAGCTTCCCTGGACCGCACGGAACAGGTGGTCGGGCGTCTGCGGGAGGCCATCAAGGATCTTCCGGAAGTCGACAATGCGATTTTCGTTTCCGGATACAACCTCATCAACGGCGTCAACACCAGCAACAGCGCATTGGGTATCGTGACGCTGAAAAGCTGGTCGGACCGGCCGAACAAAGACCAGACGCAGGAGGCCGTGATGATGCGTTTCTATCACGCCGTCAAAGATATTCCCAGCGCAACGGTCGCACCGTTCGGCGTACCCACGATCTCGGGACTGGGCACGGTCAGCGGTTTTTCGATGATGCTGCAGGACCGTTCCAACAGCCTGACGCCGGAGCAGTTCCAGAAAAAACTCAACCAGGTGCTGATGGAAGCGAATTCCAGTCCGATGCTGACCAACGTCTATTCCTCCTTCCAGGCGTCTTCGCCGCAGGTTTATCTGCCGATCGACCGGGAAAAGGCGATGAAACTCGGCATCAGTATCGACGATATTTCCGATGCATTGCAGGGAACTTTCGGCTACACCTACGTCAATGACTTCAATAAATACGGAAAGACCTACAAGGTGGAATTCCAGTCCGCGCCGGGATACCGCAACGATATTTCGGATGTTTCCAAGATCTATCTGCGCAATTCTTCCGGAAAGGTGATCCCGCTCAGTACGCTGGTCACGCCCCAATTCCATTTCGTGCCGCAGTATCTCCAGCGGTTCAACATGTATCAGTCGATCTCGATCAACGGATCTCCGAAACCCGGATTCAGTTCCGGCCAGGCAATGGCGGAAATGGAACGGATCGTCCGCAAAGTCGATCCTTCGCTTTCCTTTGCCTGGACCGACATGTCCTATCAGGAAAAACTGGCCGGCAACCAGACGGTGATCGTGTTCGCACTGGCATTGCTGTTCATTTACCTCTTCCTGGTGGCGCAGTATGAAAGCTGGATGCTGCCGATTTCGGTAGTTCTCTCGGTCCCGATCGCGTTCTTCGGCGCGGTCGTTTCGCTCTGGCTCCTGCATGTCGACAACAACATCTATACCCAGGTCGGGTTCGTGCTTCTCTTCGGTATTGCCTGCAAGACAGCCATTCTGATCGTGGAGTTCGCCAAGGAGCAGCATGTGGCGGGCAAGGATGTCTATGAAGCAGCGGAATTTGCGGCGAAACTCCGTTTCCGCTCCGTGCTGATGACCGCGGTAACCTTCGTGCTGGGAACCTATCCGCTGGTGATCGCCACGGGCGCCTGTGCGGCCAGCCGCCGCAGTCTCGGCACCACCGTTTTCGGCGGGATGACCCTTTCCGTGGTAGCCGGAACGATCCTGGTTCCCGTGTTCTTCGTCTTTATTCAGCTGATCGTGAATAAAGTCTGCGGGAAGAAATAAAAACAGCGGGCTCTGAATGCCTGCTGGTGCTTGAAAATGCCGGGAGAGAGTTGCTCTTCCGGCATTTTTTATGATTCGGGTTTATTTGATGGAATATTTCGCACCGGTATCTTGCTTTGAACGGCAGGAAGGAGTATATTACGCGGAATATTGTGTGAAATGCAAGGAATAATTGCAGCAATGGCCGATACGGAGAAAACGCAAAAGACTGAAGACCTCGATGTCACCATGATCATGGATGACGCTCGGAAAAATACCACATCCTTGAGTTCAGTGACCCAGCTGAGCGACATTATCGAGGGCAAGCCCCGGGTGATCGACTCCAGCAATCTTCAGGCGGATTCCTCCGCGGATTTCCGGCGTCAGCTGGAAAACACGGGGAAACGCTACAAGATCCTGAAAATGATCGCGGAAGGCGGATTCGGCAAGATTTTTCTCGCCAAAGACCTGGTCCTGGGCCGCGACGTGGTAATCAAGTCGCTGAAAACCGAGCATCTGGCCAAACCTGCGAGCATTGAAAAATTCATTTCGGAAGCAAAGCTCAGCGCCCAGCTGGTTCATCCGGCCATCGTTCCGCTGTTCAGTCTGGACACCGACACGGTGGATGGGCTCCATCTGGCCATGCAGCTGATCAACGGCATAACGCTGAAAGAATTTCTGAACCGCTGCCGCGAAAAGGATCAGACGGAAAAAACCAATTCCCGGCGTTATGAGCGCACCCTTCAAGTCCGGCTGGAAAGTTTTCTCAAGGTCTGCGACGCCATCGAATACAGTCACAGCCGGGGCATCATCCACTGCGACCTGAAACCGGAAAACATCATGCTGGGGAAAAACGGCGAGGTCTATGTCATGGACTGGGGGATCGCCTGTCCGAACGGAACCGACCGCAAGGGGGATCTGGAGGGAACTCCCGCTTATATGCCCCCGGAGAGTTTTGAGAACGGGATCGCCAATCCCCAGACCGATGTTTTCGCGCTCGGCATGATCCTGAATGAGATCGTAACAC
>SUWI01000217.1 GCA_015061565.1 Lentisphaerota bacterium | reverse complement strand
CCCTCGAATGCAAATCGTCGGAGTCGATAAACCCATTCTTTGAGATTTTTCTCGGTGATTTCGCCCATGCCGATGCTGAGGCTCGCCCAGATCAGGCAATTCAGCATTGCGGGGTTTTCCTGCGCCTTCCGGTCAAAGTCAGGTACATCTTTGCCGTTCCAGTCCAATGACATTTTTACCTCCGTTTTATCTTGATTTTACCTGGAAAGAGATTTTCTTTCCCGAAAAAGAAAAGGCGTGCGGGAAAGCCAATGCGTCCACACGCCGGAAGGGAAGAAAATCGTATCAAAGCATCCCGGTAGAAATAAAAAAAACGGAATTTTTCTTTAAAAATATCGAATTTTCTTTTGTCTTTTCGGAAATATGGGGTATATTAATTATTGTCAGCAGTTGAGAATGGGGATTCGGTTATTCCCATGCTGTCTGACCGCTCTTTTGACACGCAAAACAGAGTCCCCGCATTGCCCCGTCGGGATGGGAAAAAATCCCCTTTTGGACCCGTTTAAAGGCAATTCTGGAATCTGTATAAAAACATCACTATTTGCGTTAAAGTTGCGAAATGGAAACGATTTACAGCGGTTTTTGAATAAAACCTTGCCGAACGTTTTTTTCCTATCGTCGGCACCATTTTCCAACTCACAATCAGCATTTCTTCCCTATTTTTGCTTTGTAAGGAGTATTTCCCGTTATGAAAGTTGCACATTTCGATCAGATCATCACCCCGGAAGTCGGAGTCGACGCCGCAGGTCGCGGCCTTTGCCGTTGACCATGGCGGGGTGTTCGCGGCAAGCGAGTAACGGTATTCCAGTTTCCCGGCGGTCTGCGGATCGTTCTTTTCAGCAAACTTGATGATCCACGGAGAAAATCCGGCGGGCGGCACTTTTCCGCCGTGCCTCTCTGAATTCTCATCTTCCGCAACACATTTTGAATTTTTTGCCGGAGCCGCAGGGACAGGGATCGTTGGGTCCTACTTTCGGTGTTTCATTGTGGAAAATGAAACTGATTTTGGATTTCTTTTCCGGCATTTCGCTGCCGGCCGGCTGTGCCTGTTCTTCCGGAGGTAACTCGCCCGAGGAACTGCCGGAATCGAGAAATGGCCTCCCATCATGCTGGATTTCCAGCAAAGCCGTACTCCCATCGCCCAGCAAAACGGCAATTCTGCCGGATTCAGGCAGGAAAACCGCATCGTCGATAAAATGATCGCCGCCGGTCTGCCATTGAAGGTGGAGACCGGGATCGTCCAGGTTTCTTACGGTAATCGAAGTCACATCATGTTCAAGGTAAAAAGTGTCCGATTGCCGGGTGAACATGCTCTTTTGAGGGATGAATCTCCGATAGGCATATTTGAAGAGCTTAATGTCTTCATCGAAAAGAGACGTTCCGGTTTTGACTTTTTTCCTGTTCCTGACATCCACGATGCAATAGGAAGAGTCGGCGTTAAAAATGACATATGGATATTCCAGACCGATGACAACAGCCTGGACAGGCAGACCGGATATGGTGCAGGAATCCAGCGTGTTACCGGAATACAGCGTCGCCAGATCGATTATCCAGCACCATCCGGCGGGGGAATAAAAAAGGACTTCATGCTCGGATAGCGGCATGAATTCTGTGAGTTCGACGGATGTCTGATCCGATCGGAAATCCATGGTTTTCTTCCGGTTCTCCTGCAGATCAAAAACTGCGCATCCGAGATTTCCCCAGGCCACCAGGTATCTGTCTCCGCAGGTATCGATATAATCGTTGAAACCGGAAATATAACTGAATTTCCAGAAAGTGTAAACAGCATCGTCCAAAGAAAAAACGATGAGTTTTTGTTCCGTCTGGATGTAGAACCGGTTATGAGGAATTTCGCCTGCCGCGAGAGGCTTATGATCCCATTCAGTATCCTGCAGCAGATGGAAATCGAATGGCTTGCGGGGTGTCGATACCGCGGAATAAACGTTCACCCGATTTCCATCGAGGAGAAAGAAAAGCCGTTCGTTGTTTTTGTGCAGCAGTTTGGCACTGCCGGAATGCGCTTCGAGTTTTCCGGAAGCAAATAATTGTCCGGATTGAGGGTCTACGCAGGCGAAAGATCCATCGGACCGCCAGACCGCACAGATGCGGCCATGGAGCAGCAGTGAGGCTTCCAGTCCGTAAGACTTGTCATTGGCCCGGCAGATTTCTTTATACGGCCAGTATTTCAAGGCGCCGAGACCGTTGTTGGAGACCAGCGAACCATCCGGAAGTGCCGAGAACTGCCATGGAACAGTCGGTTCGTAAAATGCAGCCAGCATGGTCCCGTCGGCACGCCAGATGCGGATCGAGCCGTCGTCAGCCCAGGACAGGATCCGGTTTCCGGGCAGTTCCATCATATTCAGGATGTATGAATCATCTGAATGTCTGCAGTATTTCTTCTGCTTGGCGGTGATGTTGTAGAAACATAACCTGGAAGCGCGGTCCTGTTGGTTATTCAAGAGGAATATCCAGTATTTCCCCGTCCCGTCGGCTAAATATCGTATCCCGCCGATGCTGTCTCCCTCTTCGAAGGAGGATATGGAATTTTTCAGCAGGTCGTGAGAGGGGAAAAACCGATACTGTTGCTGATGCCAGAAAACAAAATAACCGCCCCGGGTGTATCCGCCGGACGATGCACAGGAAGTATTTTCAGCTCCCAGTTTTATTTTATTGACCAGCCGGTAATCCATCTGCTGATTTCTTCGATATAAAAGCAGATAAGGATTGAAGAAAGATGAAAAAGATGTGGATTTTTGCTCGTCCACGATATCCGCCCAGACGGCAAAGGAATCGCAGCCGGCTGGAGAAGCCCCCCGGATGCAGCCCGGTATCGTAAAAGTCTGATACCGGGAAAAATCGTTCGGTGCGATGATCAGCAGATTATTCTTGGAATCAATGAAGGTATTGGACGGGATGGTGCCAGTCTTTCCCCGATCGAGGTAATACACCGGCTCTTTCGTATAATCACTCGTTTCAGTCCATGCGATCAGTTTTCCATCGGGCATTTCCCGGACATCGCCGAAAGGACCGGGACAATCTATGCCGTTGTCCTTATATTCCTGCATAAATTCCCGGAAATGGAAGTTCCGATCCCAGAACCGCAGACGTCCGCAATTATCCCAGGTGACAACCAATTCGCCGTAAGGACTGTGTTTCAGTTCCCGGATCCCCTTGATCTTGACACCATCATGACCCGATGAGGTATCCAGCAGCGTGCCGTCAGTCTTCAGATGGTACATGATATCGGAGCAATAAATCACGGTCTGGTCCTGAAGCACGGCAAAGGCATTGGCCTGGCAGTTGGAGAAACTGTATATGTATTTCGACAAGGTTTCCCGGCCGTACCGGGGACAGAGATTTTTCAGGTAAAATCCCCGGAACGGACGTTCCGCAATGATTCTGTCTGCCGCATTCCTCGCGAAACTGCCGGGAAGTTCATTCAAGGCCAGTTTCAGCAGAACCGTTCCTGCCGGTTCATGCTCTGAAAACAGATTGTAATAATTCTTCTGAAAAAAATCGTTCATCTTGTAAAAAACCGGCAATCCGGATAAATTACCATGGGGGTGTTCCCTCAGCAGATCCTCCAGGATTTTATAAACTCCCCACAGTTCATGACCCATGCCGGCATTCAGCATCATGACCGCGAAATCAAAACTGGAAAGCAATTCCAGCAGTGAATGATCGGATTCCCACAGATCCTCAAGGGCGACCGGCAATTCGGCGGCTTTCCAGACATTGGGCATATCGCCGAACCAGTTCGGCTGAGCAGAATAATGGGCAGCCTTCAGGTGCCGGAGTTCCATCACTTTCTGGTCGGTGAACCCGTTCCCGCTTATGAAATTCCAGGCACTTTCATAGAACTGCTTATGATAGAATACCAGCACCTTGTTCCCGTACAGATCGGTTTCCGTCAGAGTCGGACGAAGACTGTCAAACAGACGGACCCAGATCGCATAAGGGATCCGGGTGACCCGCTGCGACTGCTCTTTTTTCCGTTCCGTCCAGGACTGCCATACTTCATTCATGACTTCGGGATCATGGCACATCAGTTCATAGAGTTGTTTTTCGGGAAGACCGTAGGGGGAATCCTGAATGTAAAACAGCAGATGGGTCAACAGGATTTTTCCCTGCCGGTCGATGGTGAGGAACTGATTGAAATAATCAATAACCAGATCGTTCAAGCTGCCGAGTCTGCGAAACGAGACCCTCTGGTCAGAGCGGAAATGAGACGCTTTTTCCGCCGCTATTTTCATCCACAGAGGACGTCCGCAGGCGGAAAAGACATCCAATATTTCCTTTTTCTGGTCCGGCTGCAGACACCGGTGTTTTTCTTTCAGTTCACTGTCCAGGATCTTTTCTCCGGCCTCGCGCGACAGGTGCTGCATGACGAGGCAAGTCCCATGCGAATCGGATCTCCAGAATTCCCGTGCATCTCCGGCATCTCCGGCACAAGACAGGATCAGTTTGACGTTTTCAGGCAGATCGTATTTCAGCCAGAGCTGATCCTCATCACAGCCCCGCTGATCGATCAGCTGATCAATGGCATCGATGATCAGTATGAGGCTGCGGGCGGGAGGAATATTCCGCAGAAAATCCTGCAGTTTCTTGGATAACCATCCGGACTGTTCTTCCGCATCGGACGCATTTTCGGATTTTGCTTCCGGAAACTTCTCCGCCAGTTCTTCCAGAATACTGTCCAGGAGCAGACTCTCCTTGCTTGATGCCGGAGATATTCCGCAATACCGCATAATGACCTCGCGACCGGAGTTTTCCTGTTCCTGTCTTGCCACGGAAAGCAAAGCGGATTTCCCGGAACCGGGTTCACCGAAAATCATCAGTTTATTTTTCCCTTTTTGCAGGAGGAACTCCCGGATCCGATGGAGTTCCGCCGTGCGTTCATAAAAATTATCGGTCAGACGGCGGCCCCAGTTCCGATGCAGTTCTTTCTCGGAAATAACTGTCGTTTTACGCAGCTGATCCGAAATGATCCGGGTCAGTTCCTGATAGATGCAATTCCCGAAATGTTCCAGATCACTCTTGCGGCAGTATCCTCCCGGATCCACATGCAAGTCATACTTATGGTAATTCCCTTCCGGAAGTTTTTCCAACAGATCGCAGGACAGCTGTTTCATGGTGCCGAAATGTTCCCGGTCTGCCTGGATGGAGATATGCCGTTCATTTTCATTCAGGAACTGACGGCGGAAAACATGGATGTTTTTCAGGATCTCCGGATCGGAGCAATTGAGTACACCCTGCCGGATCTCCTGATGGGTCGCGGACAGTCCCAGACCTGTGGAACGCATTTCGCAGTTCAGTTCGGCGTCCATTGCATCGGCATATTCATCCCGGATGCGGATAAGGTCTTCCCGCAGTTCATTTTCAAAAGCAGACCATTCCTCTTCTTCCGTTTCATGACCGAAAATTTCGTATCTCGGCCGGAGTTCGTAATAGCACGGGACTGCATTGAGATCCCGGACATAGGCAAGCTCGAATTTTTCCCGGCAGAAGATCCGTTCTTCGAAGAAATGAAAAAGCCGGACCGGGATCCTTTCCGGGAGCGGACGCCAGCCGTATTTATCCCCTAAAAGGATCAGCAGCTGCGGTTTCAATGAATCCGGCCTCTCGCACCGTGCCAGTTCCCGCAGACATACGCTCATCGTTTTGTTGTTTGCTCCGGCTTCTTCCGGGACCCCCCACCGCAAGTCCACCGGCTGGAATTCCAATCCGGATTCCGCACAGAATTTTTCTATTTTCGGAAAAATAACTTTTTGCAGATAATTCCGTTCAATCACAAAATCTGAAAATGTCGAACTGACGAATAGACGTATGTTTTTCTGATTCATGCTGTCAATCCTCCTTATTTCAGAAAATGTTGCATTACCATACTTGACCGGTTCAGACCCGAAACGCCGGCCCCCGGACTGGTCAGAGCATCGGTTCCGGCTTGGCGTTTCTCCGAATATCCTGCCACTCCGCATTTTCCTCATGGGCGAACTGCGCCAATTCCTTGACCATCTGCCGCTTATCGGCAACGGATTCTTTCTCGTCACCGACAAATGCACCGGCCTTTTCGAACAGTTCCCAGGTATTCCTGTATTGATGGCCGAGGGAATCCCAGTTGTTCTTTTCCATCAGCCAGCCCAGCACCGCCACGGCGAAAGGACAGATCCCGATGATGAATTCCCGATACCAGGAAAGCGCCAATATTTCCGTATGATCGAAACCACGGATATTCGCCAGCACGAAAACCGCGATCACCAGGACTGCAAGAATAAAACCGCATCGGGTGAATAATTTTTTGAAAAGCAGCGAATAGCCTTCCAGACGTTCATATTTTTTGAAATATTCCCTGAACCATGACGGAGAGAGAAATTTTTTCTGCTTGCATTTTTCCCCTTCCTGCGGCAGGATGAAATGCTTCGAATCAACAGGAAGCAGATACCCTTTGTAATACATGGCCTGGTCGTCCAGCCAGCAGTTTTTTACGGCGGCCAAACCGTCGCCGGCCTCCAGCCATTGCCGGTCTGAGGCAGACAGGGGGGATTCGGCAATTTCCCAGTTGCAGAGCGGCAGCATGAACAGATAACTGGCGTTCTCATCAAAAATATATTCGGTGAAGGATTCCTTGATCCCGGCCAGGGTCCAGAATATCTTCAGCCGGAGAAGTTCCGCAATGACGCGGGGATTGATATATTCGGTGTAATGGTCATCCCTGGCGATTTTCCGCCCCAGAAGAAATACGCCGAAACACCCCAGCACGTAGACCGCAATGACTCCATGCAGGATCCATTCATGGATCGTCTCGTTGGCGGCGAACGTGAGGTCGCCCCATGCCTGGCCCAGGGTTGCCACGATTATCGAACAGACGGCGATCCGGAAAAATTGTTTTTTATGCGGGGTCTGATGCTGCATGGCAAGTGAATCGAAATATTCATGCCGGTTGAAATCATCACTTACAATTTTCATGGCCCGGGGAAAAGCTTTCATGCCGTCACGGAGATAATTCGGTTTTTCAGGAGCAGCAAGATTTTCATTGTGTTTGCGCATAAAGTTCAAAACGTCTCCGAAAGAAGCCGAACCGGATTTGTCCGAACTTTTCCGGAAATCATAATTTGAAAATGGAGTGAAAATCAGATCCTCCTTTCCAGCCTTGCCCTGTTCAATGACAGAAAGATTTTTCATATCAAAACCGGAGAACTGCTTTTCGCTGCGCTCCTGATGATATGCCGGATTTTTCCGGCTGCGGGTCACCGGAATATTGACGATCAGATGCGCCTTTTCCTGATGGCGGATCAGAAGATCATCCATACCGAATGCCGCCCGGATCTGATAATAGGTTCCGCCCGGTTCCGCTTTACGGGTCTTCAGGTCAAGACACTCATACCCGTCCCAAAAAGTCAGCAGCACATCGGCATGTTTCCGCACATAGTCCGAAGCGAGCGTGTAATCTCCCGGTTCAGCAGGACAGGTTATTACCTTATATGCCCCGCGAAGGTCATTTTCGAAATCAGTCAAGGCGGTTCCGGAAAAATCTTTCCGGTATTCATTTTCGGCAAAAGGAAGGACAACACAGTATCTGACCCCCTCGGGGCGGTATTTGACCGTAAGATGGTCCGCGCCCCGGGCCAGGGATGAAAGCAGGATGATCGGAGTTTCCTCTCCGGCTGCTTTTCGGAGTTCGCCCCAGAAAGTCTCCATCTGCCCCTTGATCTCATCTTCCGGAGTCGCTATGTCGATATGACCGGTAACACCGACAATCAGCGGGATCTTCAGGGTTTCCGCATAACTTTTTTGGTTTTGATTCTCATTTTGCATGTCAGCATCCTCTTTATTTCCGCATAATTGAAATTCGAAATGGCTGCGCCGAATCATTCTGGAAAACGTAAATGCCGGAACAATTTCCAGAAAAAAACCAACCTCTTCGGTTGTATACAGCAAAGTAATATATCGTTGGTTATCCTGATGTCAAACAGAAAAATCATCCGCCGTTTCATTTTCCCGTTCGAAACATGATCGCCGGGAAGCTTTTTTCTGTTTTTTATCTTTTCTGCAGAAAAACGGCTTGACAAATATTGAAAAGATGTTATATTGACCGCGAAAGATAACTCAGGAGTCAGCTTTCTTCCACCATCGATCGCCTTTATTGCTGGACAGCAGTTAAAAACGCAGCATTCAGCTATTGTTACGGACCTCTTCGATTCGGCATTGGTGTTTTCTGTACACGCAGTGAGGTTCGGAAAAACCTTTTCGATCACAGCTGCAGATCATCCGGTGATCCTGTGCAGCGGCAGTCCATACTTTTTTTCTGTTTTGCGATCCGCAGGGGAAATCCAAAATCCGGGATGTAAAACAATTCAACCAGGAAGGAACTCAATAATATGAACAGCAATATACTCAAATACATTACGACACCGATCTATTATCCCAACGGCGATCCCCATGCGGGACACGCTCACACCAGCGTCATGGCGGATATTCTCAAACGCTGGATCGAACAGCAGACTCCCGGCAGTCATGTGTTCCTCTCTACCGGAGTGGACGAGCATGGACAGAAGATCGAAAAACTGATTCAGGAAAGCGGTTTGAGCGCCGAAGATTATCTGAACCGAAAGACTGCCGCATTCCGCACCATTTTCGACCGGCTCGATGTCCGTTACGATGCCTATGTCCGGACGACCGATCCGCGGCATATTGCCGGAGTTCAGCATGCCCTGCAGAAGGTTTTTGATGACGGTCTGCTGGAAACGGCGATGTACGAAGGTTTGTACTGCGAGGGCTGTGAAATGTTCAAAATGCCCTCCGAACTGGACGAAAACGGCTGCTGCCCCGATCATAAAAAGAAACCGGTTCCGTTGAAAGAGAAAAATTACATTCTGCCGCTGGAACCGCATCGGGAATGGCTGACAGCTCAAATACAGGATCACCCGGAATGGATCCAGCCGGAAGAATGCCGCAACGAAATGCTGGAATTGCTGAAAAAACCGCTGCCGCCGCTGTGCATTTCACGGCCGAAAAGCCGGACGAAGCACGGGATCGAACTGCCGTTTGATCACGATTATGTGGC
>SUWI01000216.1 GCA_015061565.1 Lentisphaerota bacterium | reverse complement strand
ATGAAGAAAGGTCCTTTGAAATAACCCGCGCTGGGACCGGAAAACGGATGATGGTCCATCGCACGGTCGAAATCGCGCCAGGCGCGCATCAAAGCGGACACATTGGCGGAGCCGAATTCGCGGGCGGCCAGCCGCTTCAGGATGGAGGCGTCTTCTCCGGATGAACTCAACCCGGCGAGTTCCTGCGCCAGACCGCCGTTATAGCCGAGGAATTTCCAGTTGTAAAGCGCGCCGGAGGCCGTGGTGCGGATCCCCTCGAATTTCCGCATCCAGCGGGTCATGGCCGGGACATAGTTCAGCGAACAGTATTCGAGCGGAGCGCCGCTCTCGCATTTGGCCAGGAAAGTCTGTTTGCGCGCGGACGCGACGGCCCGCTGTTTCAGATACGGCTGCGAGGGCCCCGTACAGCGGAGCGAATAATCGAACGCCATGCCGCGCACACCCTCGATCGTGAACGCGTCGCCGGTGTCGAAATTGGCCATCACCTGACAATCTTTCGAGAGCCGGGAAATGAATTTTTCCGCGCCAATGTCCGACCAGGCGAAAATGCCGTAGTTCCAGACGATGAAACGGGCTTCGGGAGCCGCTTTTTTGACGGCGGCGGCCATGGCGTTGAACATCTCCGCCACGCTTTTTTCGGGTTCGATCCTGCGGCAGCGGGGACAGTCGCACCGGCCGTCCGGGGTCTGCGCGCAGGCAGTGTGACAGTGCAGCCAGCCTTCACAGCCGGAAATCGCCAGAATGCCGCCCAGGCCCGGCGCGGCGCTGAAAAGATCGGACATCTGTTCCGCGTAAAATTTCCGCACCAGCGGATGGGAGGAACACAGGATATACGAATCCGCCGCACCCACCATGCGGCTGCCGCGGATCTCCGGCAGACGCTGAAACACCGGATGACTGCCCGGCAGCGGGGCGAGGTAGTATGAGAAATAAACTTCCAGCCCGAACCGGGCGGCGGCAGCGATGATCCGGTTCAGATCGGCCAGGTTCTTTTCCGCCTCGGGATTGCGGAATTCGGGCAGCATCCGCGAACGGCAGAACACGCTGAAATGCAGATTGATGTGGAAACCGGTATAACCCGCCCGGGCGATCTTGCGCAGATAGCCCTCGGAATACGCCTGCGGCCAGTCCAGCTGACGCACCGACTCGTCTTTCAGCGCGGGAAAAGTCAGCGCCGGATCCATCGCGCCTTGGCTGTCGAACTTTTCCGCTTTCAGGAACGGGGCGCGGCGCAGGCAAAGACGGCTGCGCAGACGATACAGCGCCCGGGCCGCCCCGAGCGCAGTTTCGGCGGCAATGCTGATCCCGCTTCGTGTCACCTCGGCCTGATATTCGCGGCTGCGTCCGGATTTTTTCCGGATCCGGATCTTCAGCGGCAGTTCACCGCCCTGCCCGGTGGAAAAACGCCGCAGGGTCCCGGTCAGGTCGTCCAAAGCGAGTCGGACACATTCCGGATGACCTTCAGTTTCCGGCTTGAGCGCGGCGATGCGGAATTCGCCCGGTTTCAGCCGGGCCTTGCGGTCAGGCGGGATCGGGTTAAGATCTTCATTCAGACGGCGGCAGTTCCAATTCCAGTTCGGGATCTTCATGATTCAAGCTCTTTCCGTAGTGGTTTCGCAGAACCATTCGAGGGTGTCCTTGAGCCAGACGACATGATCGCGGAACTCGGGATTGCCGACCCAACCGTTCTGGAGCAGGACACAGCCGTCGAGGAACGCATATTTGCCCCGGAGCGAGGTGAGGATCTTCATCCATTGCAGTTTCCAGAGTTCGAAATCGATCGGATGGGCACTGGAGGAATATTCGCCGTAATTCTGGAGATACACGCCGTGGAACAGTTTCTTGCCGTAATTGGCCTTGAACCGGTGGAGCAGCGTGGAGAATTCCGCACGCCAGAAATGGTCGGTCGAAACCCAGCGCCACAGCATGATGCCGTCGATCAGGTCCAGATACGGCGTGATATCCAGATGATTCAGGTCGGAATACATGACCACGAAGATTTCCAGTTCAGGATTGGCGCTGCGCAGTTTTTCGCGGATCGACCGCACCAGTTCCGGCGTAGTCGGATGGCCCGAAAGCTGGAGGAAATCATCCAGCACGATACCCCTGATATTCGGGAATTTCAGGGACATTTTACTGATGGTTTCCGCGCCGGCGAGCGCATTGGCTTCCCCGTGCGGCAGACCGCAGAGGATCTGTTTGGAATCCTTCACGAACGCGAGATTTTCCTCCATGCGTTCGAGCGAATGCATGCTGTTCATGAACACGGTATTGTTCATGCCGAAATACCGGGCCGCGGATTCCAGGCTGCAGAATGATTTGCTGCTGCCGGTGAAAGGTATCGGGTTCCCGATCTCTTCCTGCGTATAACCCCACATCCACAGTTTGTCTCTCCAGCTCATTTTCCGATCCTCCTTACTTTTATCTGATCTTTATCGACCGTAATTTCGTCGATGCACGATTTCCATTCCAGTTTGTGGTCCCCGATCCGCGGCTGTTCCATATCGGCGGACGCCGGATAGGCCATCGTCAGGAATTCCGCGGATTCTCCGCTCTGCCGGAATATCCCCTGCGGCAGGACCACCCTCAACTGTCCGTGGAAACGGGTATTGAATATCCGCCTGGTCACGGCGGTTTCGGGCTTGCCGGCCAGCGGGATCAGCCGGAGAAAGGCATCCGACGGCTGAAAGGTCTTCCACCCGGAACCGGTCCGCCGGGCTTCGGCGATCCGCAGCGGCAGGGCATCCACGCCCAAATCCGGATGGCAATCCAAATCGGGCTTAACCGAAAATGCGATGCAGTAAATCAGCGCTCTGGACTTCAACACGATCCGGCAGGGTTTCCGGAAATCGGCCGGGATGCGGAAGAAATCCCGTTTCAGACGGAGTTTCCGCCATTGCCAGGTCTCCGGCCGCGACGGCGTCTGCAGGAAGGTCAGATGATATTTTTTCCCATTGATCTCCAGTTCGACCGGAGCGGACGACCGTGCGAATACATGAACATAACATGAATCCATCCTTATGGGAGCGGAGACGGTCCATTCCGCCGCATCATCGGGCCGGGTCGACCGGAAGACCGGTTTCCGGATCATTTCCGCGATCCGCAGCGAACCGTCGGTTTCCGCCGTGACGGTCATGCCCTGATCGGCGGTGAAAAGCTGTTCGAATTCGGATCCGCGCTTGGTCCGGACCCGGTCGGAAATCAGGAAATAGGGAGGAATGCCGTCCGAGGCTTTGACGAGCGTGACGATCCGTTTGCCGGAAATCAGGTCGGGCCGTCCGCAGGGAATGCCGGAATAACCCGGCGCACCGAAAAACGACAGTGCGAACGCATTGGTGAAATCCACGGGTATGGAAACGGTCAGCGCGTCTTCCCGGACCGCGCCGAGCATGGGCTGCTTCAAGTTGCTGCGTTCGCGGCCTTGCCCGTTCACCAGCAGCTGGCTGTGATATTCGCTCATGGGGACCGCCTGGCCGGGATCGGCGAGCAGCCGCAGACCGCCGGCGGAGAGCGTGACCGCGCCGTATTCGAGATGGGCGTGTCCGGAATGACGCGGAGCGGAAACGGTCATCACCGGATCGGCATATTGCGAGCCAGCCCGCAGCACGGCATAACCGGAATGCTGAAAAACCTTGCCGGCGGGCAGTTCGCCCCAATCCTGTTCCCTGGCCTGCGAAGGTTCCCACCAGAGCAGACCCGTCACGGAAGTCAGCTCGGAGATCTTGCGCGGCACCCGGTTCCAGACCTTCCGCAGCAGGGGATCGTCCGGATACAGCGCCAACAGACCGGCCGGCATCGGCATGGCCAGATAATCGCTGTCGCCAAGCGCGGGCGTCTCCGAACAGCCTTTGCCGGAGGAAACCGCCATCCAGCGGAACACATTTTTCAGATTGGACTGCCGGATCGGTCCGCACCGCCCCTGCAAATGCAGGGAAATGAGGAACGGCATCAGCTCGTTGACCGGGTGGTTGAAATAGGAAAAACCTTCCTGGGCATCTCCTTCCGGGGAGATCCAGGTGTTCAGCGTGATCAGGGCCAGCCGTTCGGCCGTGAGCTCGAAATCGTCGGGGATGCCCGGCTCGCCCAGCAGGGCGAAAGCGATCGGACCGAGCGAGGCGGCAAAGTAGATCGGATAATTGCCGGCGCCGGGCGAGGAACCGTAGATCCCGGTCGTATAATAAAGACAAGTCATCTTCTTGGCTTCCATGGAGGCCTTGAGCAGGACATTCATGGAAGCGCGTTCCGCCTCGGGGATCAGGTCATACAGCCAGTCATAGGCACAGGCCACGCGGTAATCGCTGTGCATCAGACCGTAGGCGCGGCGGTAACGTTCGGCGGCTCCCAGCAGGATCTCAACTGCCCGGCGGCCGTATTTCTCGTTGCCGGTCACCTGCCGGGCGAACGCCAGCTTCATCAGCGCCTTCAGCCAGAGTTCGCGGTTGTACAGTTCGGCGAACGCCTGGATCTCGTAGCGTTTCCGCAGCGGATCGGTCGGGATCCGGTCCAGCGAAGCGTCGATCTGCGGACTTTTCAGCCATGCATCGCACTGCTTGAGCATGCGCTGCCAGAAAGTCTTGTAAGGTTCCCTGCCCAGACGTTCGCGGATCGCGGGCAGCCCGGACGCAGTGAAGAGCAGACGCGGACGAGGCAGTTTCGGCTGCGGGATCAGCGCGGGGAAACATTTGACCGGATCCTTGCCGGTGCGGCCCTCATCGGTCAGTTTCGCATCGGCGAGCGCCTCGCGGTCGATGGTCCACGCCTGCGGCCGGCCCGGCAGCTGTTTCGGCACCCAGCGAGGAAAAAAGTCCTGCTTTGCGGGCGAAACGGTCACATTGCGGTGACGGCCGGTCTCGAGGTCGAAGATCCAGATGTCGGCATTGCCGGACCGCACGGAGGAATAGGCGATCTGTTTCCCGGAAGGCGACCAGGCGGGATGCCCGCTCCAGAGCTTGGTCTCAAAATATTTTTTCAGGCCGGAACCGTCGGGCTTCACGCTCATGACCGCATAAGCGCCGGAGTCGAGCTGGGTGGAAAAGACGATCCTGCCGCTGACGCTCCAGTCGGGTTCGCGGATATCGCCGGAAAGGGACAGGATCTTCCGCTGCCGGATGCCCTGGTCATCGGAGACCCACAAATCGAATCTGCCGTTCTCGCCGCGGATGAATGCGACCTGTTTCCCATCCGGCGACCAGCAGGGCGAAAGGTTGTGCAGCGGGCTCCAGGAAATATTGCGGATCCCGGTGCCGTCGGCATTCATCACATAGATCTCACAGTTGCTGTTGCGGTCGGAGACGAAGACGATGCGCTTGCCGTCCGGCGACCAGCGCGGCTGATATTTTTCCCGGATGAAGCGGGTCAGGGAAAACACCGGTCCGCCGTCCCAGCCCATGGCATAGAGGTTGTAAGTATTGGTGAAAAGGATCTGTTTTCCGACCGGGGAGACATCGGGCGAATCGAACTGGACAGGGCCGGCGCCGCGGTAGCCCGGCCAGAAATTTTCCCCGATGAAATCCGGGGAGAGCAGCGGACGTCTGCCGGTGCCGTCGGTCCGGATGGTTTCGAGGATGCGCACGGGACGTTTCGAGGAATCCTTCGCGTCGGTGCCGTAAATCAATTCTCCGGGTTCCATGGCGGGAACCGCCGCCAGAGTCAGCAGCCACAGCAGAGAGCAAATCCATTTCATAACTGTCTATCCTGTCAAAAAGTTTCGGTAAAAAGCGTGCTTTCCCGTTTCTTCCAGGCTCCGGCCTGACGCGGTTCTTCCGGCATTGCGGTGAACATCACGTATCTGCCGTCCTTCCGGAACGGGATCTCACGGCCGTTACAATACACCTTCTTCGCCAGCGGTGCAAATGCTTTCACAGCGATTTTCCGGCGAAAAGCACTGGAGCGGCGTTCGAGACGGAGTTCCGTATGGAGCGTATCGGAATCGCAGACCGCCCAGGCATGGACGGCGACTCTCGGATAAGCGATCATCTGATGGTCGCCGCCGGCTTCCTTCGCCTCGAAAAGCACCGCATTGCCGGCTTTCAGCTCGCCGCCTCCCGCCATCAGATAACGCAGGTCGTCCGGCAGGACTTTCGGAAACCGTCCCAGATCCCGGCGGGCGATCCGGATCATTTTCAGCAGCGGGAGCAAAGGCGCCGTTGAGGATTTCGGCGGGATGCCGACCGCCAGCAGATCGGTACAGTCTTTCCATTCCAGGGAATGAGTGAAACCATACCACATGCCGAGTTTTTTCGGTTTTGGCAACGGCTTCTCAGGCAGGATCACAGTCAGGAAATCGCCGGAAGAACTTTCCGCGATCAGCGTGCGGAGATCCTGGAAATCCTTTTTCTCTTTGGCATCGACGACTTTCAGCGAAAGTTTGTCCGGAACGGGGAACCATACCCGCGTTTCGGCTTTCCGGGAATCGAACGGGACGCCGAGCGGGGAATCCGTACCGAACCGCGGCGGAGCAGAAGCGGCATGCAGCCGCACGGCATTCACGCCGGATTCCGCGGCAACGGTCACCTCGTGCGTTCCAGCGGAAAGCTCGACGCCTTTGGCGATGCACTGCCAGTTGAAACGATACGGCAGGGAAGTCGAAAACCAGACCGGCGCGAACGTTTTTCCGTTGATCGAAGCGGAAACTTTGCTCTTGCCCGCCGCCAGCAAATACAGGTTGTATTGTCCTGCCTCGGCAACCGGGAGTTTCACCGTCTGCTTTTTCAGCCGGACGGGGAGAGCGGTGGTCACCTCGATTTCAGCGGAATCTTTGCCGGTCCGGATCGTATTGAACGCTTCCTGCTGCAGCCGGAATTCATACCGGGCGGCGGGAGCAATGGACTTGACGGAATCGGCGACCACCAGATAACCGGGGATCTTTGCGGCCGGATCAGGCGGCATCAGGGCGAAAACGCGTTCCGCCCGTTCGACCCGGGGAGTAAATTTCTTGCGGAGAGAATAAACTGTCTGCGAGTTCCAGGCATCGAACGCATCCACGGCAAAAAGCACGGCGAAATTTCCGGTGATCTGTGCATTGACCTGACCGGCGCCGCCGTGTTCGCTCGGGGCGGTGCCGCTGATCGTGACGATGTTGTGCTTCAACCCGCTCTTGACCCCGTAGCCGGGATCTGCGACGCGCATGGAACCGCCGGAAAACAGCACAAACGAACCGACATCCGAATGGGAATGTCCGCGGGAAACGATCGCTTCCGAACCGAACTGCAGGGCTTTGGTGCTCCAGTCGGAACGGTAGAGCAGCAGGTTCAGTTCCGGGGAAAACAGAGTCCCGGACAAAGCGGCAAGATCATTGCCGGACCGGGGTTTCCGGTAATAGATGATGCCGGAAAGCGGATCGGGCGCAGGTTCGTTTTCCGCCTGACAGCGGATCAGCAGTTCATTCATGGCGGCCGAATCGGGCATCATCGTATGCAGCAGCCGGAGCATATAGAGGGAAGGCTCCTGATGGTTGCAGTCGGCAAGCGGGAAAAACCGGGGCGGCAGCGCGGCGGAAGTTTCCAGCAGCATCCAGTCTCCGAGTTTCGGCAGATTCGTCCCCTCGGTCATTTTGTATCCCTTGCGTTCCAGCATGAGGATGGCACTGCCGTTGATATCCATCGGATAATTGGCGTAGGCGCCGTGTTCCGTGGGAATGCCGCCGGGAGCGACCGCGTGGTTCAGCAGGATCTTCATTGCAGAAGCGGCCCGGTCAAGCCCGGCCTGGTCGAATTCCGGATGACCTTCCAGCACCGCACGATACCGGATCGAAAGCGGCATGAACATGAAATAGCCCCAATTTCCGAACATGGAAAACACGGGAAAACGGTTCATTTTCGGATTGGTCTTCAGTTCCGAAACGATTTGATCGACGAGATATTTCCGGGATTGTTCACTCAATCCGGCATATCCCCAGTCAAGAATGAATGCGGCCTGATGTCCGGTCCGGACCAGGTTGATTTTCCGGGTGCGGGCATCGGTCAGGAGACGTTCCAAGGCGGCAATATATTCCTGCCGTCCGGAAAGCTGCCAGGCCAGAGCCAGTTCGCTCAGTGAATCGAGTTTCTTGTCCGAAAGCTGTCCTCTGACCACAGCCGACGGGACACTTTTCTGCTTGAGATACTGTCCGCAGCGTTTCAGCAGGAGATCATAAGCGCGGGCGGGAACGCCGCCGGCCTTGATCCGGGTCTGGATCGCGGGAATATCGGACGATGAAAAAAGCAGATGCGGATGTTCGGCTGCTGAAACGCCGATTGCAAACAGAAACAGCAGAAAATATCTCATGGGATCTTTCCTTCGGGATGAATTCAAATCTGGTTGAACCGGTTTTTGAATTGGAACAGCACCTGTGAATCGCGCCAGTGCTTCCGCATGATCTGCTGTTTTTTCCGCAGCTGATCGGCAAGGTCGGGCCCGAACAGGAAAGTCGTTTCCTTGTCCGAAGACGCGGCCATCGGCAGGAGCTGAGGACCGCCGTCTTCCAGCAGGGCGATCAGCTTGCCGACATTGTCGTATTCATCGCGCATGACCGCTTCGAGCACATCGGAATTGGCCTGAACGCTGTATCCGATGGTTTTCGCACGGTCGAGCATGGCCTGGAACCGGCAGCAGTTCCGGAGCGTCCGCAGGAAAACCATGAGGCATTCCAGCCGCCGGATGGAATCGGCGATATAAGCTTTGTCCGCACCGCGGTCCTTGAGCGCCAACCGATAAGAATTGAGCGCCATGTTCAGGCTGGAAAGGATGGAATTCCAGCACATCACACTGCGTTCCGCCTCCTCGGCGGTGCGGCCCTGATACGGATTGCGCAGACCATGGATATTCAGCAGGTCAAGCTCATAATCCTGACGGTCGAGCGAATCGAACACATGACGCTTGTAATATGCTTTTTCCTCTTCGGTCAGCAGTTCGGGCATCGGCACGAACGGACGCACCAGGAACCGGCAGCTCATGCAGCCGTAAAGCGAAACGCTGTAATAGAACAGCCGCCGCAGGGAAGTATCGTCCACCCCGCGGTAGAGATACTGCCACGCATCCAGCAGATGATCCGTATTATCCAGCTTCATGGACTTGATCAGTTCCTGC
>SUWI01000215.1 GCA_015061565.1 Lentisphaerota bacterium | reverse complement strand
ATCGCCCCTTCGGGGCTTGGCGGGGAAATCCAGGTTCACTTGAGCCCAGTCATGTCTGGCGCGATCTCCGTTTTCTCCGTTTTCTCCGTTTTCTCCGTATCAGTTCGCGGAAACCCCGCGCCAACTCCCCCAACTCCACTGACGCGATACGCCGGTATGGCTGTTTTACCGTCCACCGAAAAGTTTCCGGATTTCGGGTTTGTCCGCGGCCAGTTCCCGGGGGGTTTTTTCATTCTTCCGGCAGAACGCATCCGGGTCGGCTCCGCGTTCCAGCAGCAGCTTGACGACAGCCGCGGCATTGGCCCGGACGGCCCTGGCCAGCAGCAGTTCCTGGAGGAAGCCCGGCGGCATGGGATAGACAAAATTCTCATTGAGGGACGGATGGCAGCCGGGCGGCAGATGCGCTGCCACGACCTCGGCATCGTTTCTTTCACAGGCAATGCCGAGATTGAAGGGCGCGGCCGGGTGGTATTTTTTCAACAGGAAAAGCTGGCGGATGCGGGATTTTTCCGGGTATTCCATGGCCAGGTCGACTGCCGTTTTGCCGCTGTGTTTCTCTTTATGGGTCAGGTCGCACCTGCCGTCCAGCAAAGCTTCCACCGCGCAGGTATTGTGCGCGGCCACGGCCCGGATGAGCATGTCGCGGCCGTCGGCGTCCTGCCGGTTCACGGTTTCGGGCGAAATGAACTGCAGCGCTTCCCGTGCGCCGTCCAAATCATTGAACCGGGTGCAGCGGACAAATTTTGTGAGAGCTTGTTCTTCGGTCATATCGAACCTCCGTCGGTTGGTTTTCCGTTTTCGGCAGATAATATACCACACCACCCCGGACATTTTTTGTCCTATATGATTTTTTTTGAAAAAAAAGCAGCGGAATTTCCGGTTGACGGTCGATACCCCCTGTCCGTTTCGGATTGCAGGCCGGACGAAAAAGGAGATTTTTCCGCCCGGAAGATTGATTTTTATGCGGAATATGGTTATATTACGGCCAGATCGAAACATCAAGGTGAACCATGAAAACTTCTGCAGTAAGATTATACGGCAAGCACGATCTGCGTCTGGAAACCTTCGAATTGCCTGAACTAACCGACGACAGCATCCTGGCCCGGATCGTGTCGGACAGCGTGTGCATGTCCACCTACAAGACGGTGGAGCAGGGCGCCGCTCATAAACGCGTCCCGGACAACGTCGCGGAAAATCCCGTGATCATCGGACATGAATTGTGCGGCATCATCCTGAAAGCCGGGAAAAAATGGGCGGACCAGTATCATGAGGGCGACCGTTTCGCGGTCCAGCCGGTAGTGGATCAGACAGTCAATTACGATACGATCGGCTACTCCTTCGGCACGGTCGGCGGGGATTCCGAACTGGTGGTCATTCCGAACAACATCATCGAAAAGGGGTGCATCCTGCCGTATACCGGCGACGGCTGTTTCAAGGGCAGCCTGGCGGAACCCATGAGCTGCATCGTCGGCGGATTCCGTGCGTTCTATCACAGCGGCAAAGAAGAATATTCGCACGAAATGGGGATCGTGGACGGCGGCCGGATGGCGATCATCGGCGGGACAGGTCCCATGGGGCTGGGCGCGATCGACTATGCGCTGCACGGCGGAGAACGCAAGCCGGGGACCCTGATCGTGACGGACATCAATCCGGACCGTCTGGCGCGGGCGGAAAAGATCTTCCCGCCGGCGGAAGCTGCGAAAGACGGCATCACCCTGAAGTTCGTCAACACCTCGTCCGGCGATGCCTGCAAGACGATGATGGATCTCAGCGGAGGAAAAGGGTTCGATGACATCCTGTGCATGGCGCCGGTGCGCGCCGCGGTCGAACTCGCCGACCGGATCCTCGCCAAAGACGGGTGCCTGAATTTCTTCGCCGGCCCCATGGACAAAAATTTCAGCGCCGAGTTCAATTTCTACAATGTGCATTACGCTTCGACGCATGTTACCGGCACGTCCGGCGGCACGGTCAACGATCTGAGGACCGCCCTGCGCCTGATGGAACAGGACCGGATCCATCCCGAGGTGATGATCACCCATATCGGCGGACTGGACGCGGTCATCGAAACGACCATGAATCTGCCGTCCATCCCGGGCGGGAAAAAGATTATCTATCCGGGCATCCGCTGTCCGCTGACCGCGATCGCGGATTTTGCCTCGAAGAAATCCGATCCGCTGTTTGCCCGGCTGGCCGAATGCTGCGAAGCGAACGGGGGACTCTGGAACCGGGAAGCCGAAGAGATCCTGCTGAAACATTTTAGCCTGATATAAGATAGGAGTGGAAAAATGGCACTTGTCAATATGAAGGAAATGCTCGCGGACGCCTCGAAACGCGGCTATGCGGTGGGAATGTTCGATGTCTCCGATCTGGAAATGATCCGTGCGGTCGCGGAAGAAGCCGATTCGCTGCGTGCGCCGGTGATCCTCGGCGCGCTGAGTCCCGACCTGGAAGGCGGCCGTCTGGAATACTGGTTCCCGCTGGCGAAACTGGCGGCGGAAAAAGCCGGTGTGCCGGTCTGCATCCATCTGGACCATGCGAACACGCTGGAACAGGTGAAACAGGCGGCCGATATCGGATTTTCCTCGGTCATGCTGGATGCTTCCGCCTCGCCGTTCGAAGACAATGTCCGCCGTTCGAAAGAGGTGGCCGACGCCATGCGCAGCCGCGGGATCACGGTGGAAGCGGAACTCGGACACGTCGGCAACGGCTGGGTCGGTTCGGGGGAGGGCAGCGAATCCGGACCGGATATGCTGACCGAACCGGAAAAGGTGGCGGAATTCGTCGAACGGACCGGAGTCGATGCGCTGGCGGTTTCCATCGGCACGGCGCACGGCGTGTATATCAAAGCGCCGAAACTGGATATCGAGCGTCTGGACCGGATCCGGAAGATCTCCGGCATTCCGCTGGTGCTGCACGGCGGCTCCGGAACGCCGGAAGACCAGCTGGCCACGGCCATTGCCCACGGGATCTGCAAGGTCAATATTTTCTCCGAACTGCTCACTGCGTGGAACCGGACCCTGCTGGCGGAACTGCAGAAACAGCCTCACATGGCAGTCTGGCCCGCGGTTCTGCGGAAAAAACCCGACGCCGCCATGCGCGAAGTCATCCGGCAGAAGATCCGTTTCTTCGGCAGCGCCGGCAAAGCATGAAGCGGCCGGGGATCAGCCGACGGGCCAAGCCGGCTGACAAGCCGGATATCCGGGGATACGCCCGGACAGGACTTATAGGTCTTAATGAGACTTATAGGTCTTATTTTTTTGCTCCGGTGCCTGCCTTTTACACCAGCCATCCCGGCGGAGTGAACGGTCCCTGATACTTGAAACTTGTCAAAATATAACTTTTTGGTGATTTTTTTTAGAAAAGAAAGAGTTTTCACTTGAAATTTCGATCAACAGCCAGTATTTTAGTAAGTCGTTTTTGAATAATTGCAGGGATTCCTTCATGGATCCTCAATAAAACCGAAAGGTATCAGCGTGGAACTGAAAGACATTTTGTCTTCCGTCAAGGAGACCATCACCCGCAATGCGAGTGATATCAAGGAAGTCGGAGAGCATATCTGGAAAAATCCGGAACCGGGCTACCGGGAAGAAAAAACCTCGGCCTACCTGTCCGGGAAATTCGAAGAACTGGGGCTGAAAGTCAAAAGGAATCTGGCGATGACCGGATTCCGGGCGGATGTCGATACGGGGAAACCCGGGCCGGTGCTGGCCGTTCTGGGCGAACTGGATTCGCTGATCCTGCCGAACCATCCGGAATGCGACAAAAAAACCGGCGCGGTACATGCCTGCGGCCATAATGCCAGCAGCGCGAATTTATACGGGACCGCCGTAGGACTGGTCAAATCCGGTGCGCTGGATTCCATGTGCGGGAAAATCGCCTTTATCGCCACCCCGGCGGAAGAGGGGATCGAAATGGATTACCGCACGGGCCTGATCAAACAGGGCAAAATCAGTTCCATCGCGGGGAAATCCCAGATGATCCGGGAAGGCGTGTTCGATGATGTCGATCTCTCCTATATGCACCATCTGAGCAGCAAGTTCGGCTACAACGACCATAACGGCTGCATCAACAAAAAGATCACGTTCCGGGGCAAAAGCTGTCACGCGGCCTCGCCGCAAAGGGGCATCAATGCGCTGAACGCCTCGACGCTGGCGCTGAACGCGATCGCCATGCTGCGGGAGTCCTACAGCAACGATCCGCTGATCCGGATCCACGGGATCATCACCAACGGCGGCGATTCGGTCAACATCATTCCGGACCAGGTGACGATGGATTACATGCTCCGGGGGCCGTCCCTGGAAACGATGCTCAAACTGAACGAACGGTTCGACCGGGCGGTCCTGTATGCGGCGAAAGCGGCGGAATGCGAGGCGACGGTGGAAAGCCTGAACGGTTACATGCCGATGCTGGACAATGAGGAGTTGGGCCGGCTGCTCGGGAAAACCGCCGAAGAACTTTTCCCCGGCATCCAATACGATTACAACGGAACTTTTTACGCGTCCAGCACGGATATGGGCGATGTCGGGACGGTGGTTCCCGCGGTCCACGGCTACACGCCCGGCGGCAAAGGCGTAGGACACGGCATCGATTACGGGATCGCCGATCCGCAGGCGGCGTATGTGGACAGTTCCCTGCTCAGCGCGGTTTTCGCGGTGAAACTGCTTTACGGCGATGCGGCTCCGGCCAGAAAGATCGCCGCCAAGCGGGACGGTCTGCTTTCGATACCGGAATATATCCGGGTCATCGACAAGATCAACCAGACACATTCCAGTGAAGATCTGTAATTTAAAATAGGAGAAAAAGAAATGGGTCTTATAGACTGGCTGATCGTAATCATTCCGACGGTGACCATTGTGGCCGTGGGGATCTATTCGAGGCGTTACATCAAAGGTGTAGCGGACTTCCTGTCCGCCGGCCGCGTGGCCGGGCGCTATGTCATCAGTATCGGCGACGTGGCAAACGCGCTCGCCATCATCGGACTGGTGGCATATGTGGAAGTACATTACAAAACCGGATTCGCACTGGTGTTCTGGAATAACATCCTGCTGCCGCTGGGCGTGGTGATGAGCCTGTTCGGTTACTGTACCTACCGGTTCCGGGAAACCAAGGCAATGAGTCTGGGGCAATTCCTGGAAATGCGCTATAACCGTCCGTTCCGTATTTTCGCGGCGGCTCTGCGTTCCATTGCGGAAATGCTGACCAACATGATCATGCCCGCGATCGCCGCCCGATTCTTCATCTATTTCCTCGGTCTGCCGCATACGGTCAAGGTGTTCGGCTGGGAAATCTCCACTTTCGTGCTGATCGTGCTGATCTGTCTGACTCTTGCCATCTCGCTGATCTGTTTCGGCGGCACGCTGGCGCTGCTGATCACGGACGCCTGCCAGGGAATGATCCTGTTCCCGCTGATGGTGGTGTTCGTAATATTCATCCTGTATAAATTCAGCTGGAACAGCGAAATGATTCCGGTGATGATGGACCGGGTAGCGGGGGAAAGTTTCCTGAACCCGTATGACATCAAGCAGCTGCGCGATTTCAATATCTTCATGGTGATCCTGACGGTGGTGACGAGCATCATCCACCGTGCCAGCTGGATCGGTGCGGGTTATTCCACGGCGGCGAAATCCCCGCACGAACAGAAAATGGCCGGACTGCTGGGCACCTGGCGCGGCGCTCTGAACAGTCTGCTTTACGTGCTGATCGCCATCGGCGTCATCGCCATCATGAACCACACCAACTTCTCCGGCAAGGGCAAGGAAGTCCGGACCGAACTGAGCGCCCATATCGCCCAGCAGCTGGTCAAAGAAAAATACCGCATGGATTTCAACCGCCGGATCAACGCCGTGCCGGAGCAGAAACATGTGATCGGCCGGGATCGGCCGCTGTCGCAGGACAGCAATCTGGATACCCCGACCATGAAGACGGCGCACGAAGCATTCAAGGCTTATGAAATTGCGGATGTCAAAGCCGCCTTCCCGAAGATCAAACCGGATTCGCAGCTGCTCAAGGACGCGGAAGCGCGGGGCAATGCGAAATTCCAGGAATACCGCACCTTGTATCATCAGCAGATGATGGCAGTCGGGATGCGGAAACTCCTGCCCTCCGGCATGCTCGGGATGTTCTGTCTGCTGCTGGTGCTGGCCATGATCTCGACCGACGACACCCGGATCTATTCCGCCAGTCTGACCATTACCCAGGACGTGGTGCTGCCGCTCTGTCCGAACGGCCTGACCCCGAAACAGCATATCTGGGCGATCCGGATCGTTTCCATCTCCGTGGGTGTTTTCTTCATCTTCGGCAGTTTCTTCATGTCGCAGCTGGATTATATCAATCTGTATTCCACGATGATGTGCATGATGTGGATGGGCGGCTGCGGACCAGTGATGATCTTCGGTCTTTACAGCCGGTTCGGCAATACCGCCGGCGCGTTCGCTTCGGTCCTTTCCGGCATGTTCCTGGCATTCGGAAGCATTTTCGTGCAGCGCAACTGGGCGGGCACGGTTTACCCGTGGCTGGTCCGGATGGGCTGGGCGGAAAGTTTCGGTCAGTTCCTGGAAAAAGTCTCCCGGCCGATGAACCCGATCGTGGTCTGGAAAATGGACCCGGTGAAGTTCCCGATCAATTCGTATGAACTCTACATGATGACGATGATCCTGACTTTCGTCATTTTCTGCGTGGTATCGGCCCTGACCCAGAAAGAGCCGTTCAACCTGGAACGCATGCTGCACCGCGGCATCTACAACACCGACGGCGAAAACAAAGTCCGGGAAAAATGGACCGCGAAGAATCTGTTCTCCAAACTGATCGGCATCACCCCGGAATATACCACGGGCGACCGCTGGATCGCCTGGGGCGTGTTTGCCTACAGTATCATCTATAAATTCTTCCTGGCGTTCGTCGTGGTGGTGATCTGGAATGCGGTCTCACCGTGGAAAGTGGAATGGTGGGGTCATTACTTCTTCATCACCACCCTGCTGATCCCCGGCATCGTGGCGTTCTTCTCCACCTTCTGGTTCGGCATCGGCGGCGCGATCGATCTCTTCCGGCTCTTCCGCGACCTGGAAAGACGCGTGGCCAACCCGCTGGACAACGGCTGGGTCGAAGGGCATGTTTCACTCTCCGATAAAGAGACTTTCGACAAGCTCGAAAAGGATAATCCGAAAAAACAGTAACGGAAAATCAAAACGCGCTCCGGGTTCCCGACTGAAACCGCGGAGCGCGTTTTTTTGTACCGGAAGGCCGATTGCCGCAAGATAACTTTTTGGTTATTATTTTTCCCCCGGAACCTTGACAAAACCTGAAAATCATGATATAATAACCGGATAAATGACAGAATCAGCAATATATAACAATAAAAAAGGAGCAAGAAAATGGGCCTTATAGACTGGCTGATCGTAATCATCCCGACCTGTCTGATCGTCGGTATCGGTATTTATTCACGGCGTTACATCAAAGGCGTGGCGGACTTCCTGTCTGCGGGCCGCGTGGCCGGACGCTATGTCATCAGTATCGGTGACGTGGCGAATGCGCTGTCGATCATCGGACTGGTCGCCTACGTGGAAGTGCATTACAAAACCGGATTCGCGCTGTATTTCTGGAACAATATCATGGCGCCGGTGGGGCTGATGCTGAGCCTCTACGGCTACTGCACCTACCGGTTCCGGGAAACCAAGGCGATGAGCTTGGGGCAATTCCTGGAAATGCGCTACAACCGTCCGTTCCGTATTTTCGCGGCGGCATTGCGTTCGCTGGCGGAAATGCTGACCAACATGATCATGCCGGCGATCGCCGCCCGTTTCTTCATTTATTATCTTGGTCTGCCGCATACGCTGAATATTTTCGGCTGGGAAGTTTCCACCTTCGCGGTGATCGTGCTGATCTGTCTGACCATCGCCATCTCGCTGATTTGTTTCGGCGGCACGCTGGCGCTGCTGATCACGGACGCCTGCCAGGGAATGATCCTCTTCCCGCTGATGGTCGTCTTCGTGGTGTTCATCCTGTATAAGTTCAGCTGGAACAGCGAAATGGTTCCGGTGATGATGGACCGGGTGGCGGGGGAAAGTTTCCTCAATCCGTTCGACATCAAACAATTGCGCGATTTCAACATTTTCATGGTGATCCTGACCGTGGTCACGGGGATCCTGCACCGGGCCAGCTGGATCGGCGCCGGTTATTCCACCGCTGCGAAATCCCCGCACGAACAGAAAATGGCCGGACTGCTGGGCACCTGGCGCGGTGCCCTGAACGGACTGCTTTACGTGCTGATCGCCATCGGCATCATCGCCATCATGAACCATACCAACTTCGCCGGCAAAGCCAAAGAGGTCCGGACGGAATTGAGTGCGCATATCGCCCAGCTGCTGGTGGCTAAGGAAAACCGTGCCGACTTCAACCGCCGGATCGCCGCCGTACCGGAACAGAAACATGTGATCGGCAAAGACCTGCCGCTTTCCCAGGAAAGCAACCTGGATACCCCTACGCTGAAAGCCGCTCATGAGGCTTTCAAGGCTTACGAAGTCGCCGCCGTCATGAACAAAAATCCCGGCTTGCCCAGCGGGGATCAGCTGGTTCTCGATGCGGTCGCCCGCGGCAATGCCAAATTCCAGGAATACCGCACCCTCTACCATCAGCAGATGATGGCGGTCGGCATGCGGAAACTCCTGCCTCACGGCATGCTCGGCATGTTCTGTCTGCTGCTGGTGCTGGCCATGATCTCGACCGACGACACCCGGATCTATTCCGCCAGTCTGACCATTACTCAGGACGTCGTGCTGCCGCTCTGTCCCAAAGGGTTGACTCCGAAACAGCACATGTGGGCGATCCGGATCGTTTCCATCTGCGTGGGTGTTTTCTTCATCTTCGGCAGTTTCTTCATGTCGCAGCTGGACTATATCAACCTGTATTCGACCATCATGTGCATGATGTGGATGGGCGGCTGCGGACCGGTGATGATCTTCGGTCTCTACAGTCGTTTCGGCAACTCCGCCGGCGCGTTCACTTCAGTCCTGACCGGTATGTTCCTGGCCCTCGGCAGTATCTTCGTCCAGCGCAACTGGGCCAGCACAGTCTATCCCTGG
>SUWI01000214.1 GCA_015061565.1 Lentisphaerota bacterium | reverse complement strand
GACGCCGGGAGAATTTCGCGTATCTGTATGATGGCTTGAAAGATCTTGAGAAATTCCAATTGCCGGACAAATATCCGGAAAGCGAGCCCGCGTGGTTCGGTTTCCTGCTGACGCTGCAAGACGGTGTTTCCTTTACCCGCAACGAACTGACGAAACATCTGGAATCGAATAAGATACAAACCCGGAATCTGTTTGCGGGCAATCTGTTGAAACATCCCTGTTTCGAAGGCCTGACCGCAGGGAAGGATTACCGGGTCGCGGGCGAACTGCGCAATACGGACAAGATCATGAACGATTCGTTCTGGATCGGCGTGTTCCCCGGCATGAGCAAAGCGAAACTGGATTATATGATTGAAAAAATAAAGGAAGGAGTCCAAAAATGAGTTCTCCGTTTGAGAATCTGATTATTTTCGAGGTCGCCAACAATCATATGGGAGATGTGGCGCACGGCAAGAAGCTGATCGAAGCATTCGGCGCGGTCGCCAAAGATTTCCCGGAATTCCGTTTCGCATTCAAATTCCAGTACCGGCAGCTGGATACTTTTATCCATCCCGATTACCAGGGCCGGATGGATATCAAATACATCAAGCGCTTTACCGAAACGAGGCTGGCTCCGGAACAGTTCGCCGAGCTGAAGGCGAAGGTGCAGGAACTGGGATTCCTGACCATGTGCACGCCGTTCGATGAACCCTCGGTGGATCTGATCGTGCAGCAGAAATATGATTTTCTGAAAATCGCGAGCTGTTCGTTTGACGACTGGCCGCTGCTGGAAAAGGCCGCGAAAGCGAAACTGCCGATCATCATTTCGACTGCCGGGGCCACGCTCGATTCGATCGACCGCGTGGTGACTTTCCTGGAACACCGCGGCATCCGGTTCTGCCTGATGCACTGTGTCGGTTCCTATCCGACTCCGGATCATGAGCTGGAATTGAACCAGATCGATTTCTTCCGGCAGCGTTATCCGGGGATCGAAGTCGGTTTTTCCACGCATGAACGGCCGGACAATGTGATCCCCGCGATGCTGGCGACCGCCAAGGGGGCGGTGATCCTGGAACGGCATATCGGGCTGCCCACGGAAAAATATTCGATCAACGGCTACTCCTCCACGCCGGAACAGGTCCGGGCGTGGCTGCAGGCGGCGCGCGAAGCCCGGGCGATCTGCGGCGTTCAGGGGGTCCGCCGGAACATTTCCGAGAAGGAAGCCTCCGATCTGCAGGGGCTGCAGCGAGGAGCTTTCCTGCGTCATGCGGTCAAGGCCGGCACGATGATCCACCCAGGCGATCTCTTTTTCGCCATCCCGTGCCAGAAAGGCCAGCTGCGCGCCAATGACATGTCCAAATACCTGATGATGACCGCGAAAACCGATCTGGCGGAGAATGCCCCGCTGATGACGGAGAGCGTGGATACCCGCAACGTGACCGAAAACATCCGCGGGTTCGTCCGCGAATACTGCGATCTGCTCCGGAAATCGGGCATCCCGGTGGGCGACAAGCTGGATTTCGAACTGTCCCATCATTACGGCATCGATAAATTCCATGAGACGGGCTGCGCCATCATTACCTGCGTCAACCGCGAATACTGCAAAAAGATCCTGCTGGTGCTGCCGGGTCAGCGCAACCCGACCCATACCCATTACAAAAAAGAGGAAACGTTCCATGTGCTTTACGGAGATGTGACTCTGACCCTGAACGGAGTGCCGAAACATTTCAAGGCCGGCGACCTGGCCGTGGTGGAACGCGGTGTGCCGCATGATTTCAGTTCCGTCAACGGCGGTATTTTCGAGGAGATCTCCACGCAGCATGTCAAGAACGATTCGATCTATGACGATCCCAACATCGCCCCGGCCGAACAGCGCAAAACTTACATGACGTTCTACAACGAATGGATCACCAAAGGCGTATGACCGGAAAACCGAAAACGCTGCTGGTCTGGGACATCGACGATGTCCTGAACCGGTTCATGTTTCACTGTCTCCGCCGTTTCCCGACGGATAAGCATCTGAAATATGAGGAACTTACGGTCATGCCCCCGTATGGATTGCTGGGGATCAGCAAGGAACAGTATCTGGCCACGCTGGATTCCTGCCGTCCGGAGCTGTATAAAGAGGGCCCGAAACCCGAGCTCCTGCGTTTTTTTGAGCAGCACGGCGGGGATTTCCACCATGTTGCTTTAAGTGCCGCGCCGGTGCGTTTCGCACCTGATTCCGCCCAATGGCTGCTGCGGTATTTCGGACTTTGGATCCAGAACTGCATTTTTATTCCGTCGCAGCGCGCCGGAGTGGTTGTCCGCTCACAGCGTTTCCGGTCGAAAGGGGAAGCGCTTTCAAGTCTGGGCGCCAACGCTGTTCTGATCGACGATTCTCCGCTGAATACGGCAGATGCGGAGAAACACGGCTGCCGCACCATGCTCTTTCCCGCACCGTGGAATGAGAACCGCAATATGCCGGTCGAAGATTTCCTGAATGAACTGATAAAATTAAAATAAAGGACTGATTGCCATGCAGATCAAAGTTTCCGATTACATTTTCGATTATCTGGTGAAAAATACCGGATTAGACACGGTTTTCATGCTCCCCGGCGGCGGCTGCATGCATCTGGTGGATTCGCTGGGAAAAACTCCCGGACTGCGTTATGTCTGCAATCTGCATGAACAGGCTTCGGTCATTGCGGCGGAAAGTTATGCGCAGGACCGCAATGCGCTCGGGGTGGCGCTGGTCACGGCCGGACCCGGCAGCACCAATGCCATTACCGGAGTCGCCGGAGCGTGGATCGATTCCACGCCTCTGCTGGTGCTGTCCGGACAGGCCAAAGTTGAAGATATGATGACCGGAAAAGGCATCCGGCAGATGGGCATTCAGGAAGTCGACACCGAATCGCTGGTGCGTCCCATCACCAAATATGCCAAATGCGTGAAAGACGCCAAAACCATTCCGTTCGAACTCGAAAAAGCGGTCTGGACCGCCTTGCACGGCCGCCGCGGACCGGTCTGGCTGGATCTGCCGCTGGATGTCCAGGGCGCCACGATCGACCCCGATCAGCTGCCCCATTTCCAGCCGGAGGCAGAACCGGAATATGATTATCCGGCGGTGGCGCGCGAGATCCTGGATTTTCTGCGTCATGCCGAAAAACCGTGTATCTACGCCGGAAACGGCATCCGGGCGGCGGACGCGGTCCCGGAATTCATCGAACTCATCGAAAAACTTCAGGTCCCGGTGATGACCAGCTGGAAAGCGGCGGATTTCCTGCCGGAAGACCATCCGCTGTTTGTCGGACGGCCCGGCATCATCGCCCAGCGCGGCGCGAATTTCGTGCAGCAGACCTGCGACTGCATCCTGATCCTCGGAACGAGGTTGGATCTGTGCCAGACCGGGTTCAATGCGCCGCATTTCGCCCCGCGGGCCAAACGGCTGATGGTTGATGTCGATATCCATGAGATCGACAAATTCGGCATCGAATTCGCCGGCAAATATCCGGCGGACGCGGGAAAACTGATCCGCGCCATGCTGGCGGAAAAACCCGCTCCGCTGAACTGCCGCGCTTTCCTGGCCAAAGCCAAGGAGTGGCAGAAACGCTATCCGGTGATCCTGCCGGAATATCTGGACGAAACCAAACCGCTGGTGAATCTCTATCACCTGACCAAAGTGTTCGGCGATCTGCTGGGGGAAAACGATCTGCTGATCCCCGGCAGTTCCGGCGCCTGTGCGGAAGTTACCATGCAGGCGATCCCGGTCCGCAAGGGCGTCCGGATCCATAATACGCCCGGACTGGGGTCAATGGGGTTCGGTCTGCCCGCCTGCATCGGCGGTGCGGTCGCATCCGGCAAACGCACGGTCTGTGTGATCGGCGACGGCGGACTCCAGCACAATATCCAGGAACTGGAAACGCTGCACCGTCTGAACTTGAACATCAAGCTTTTCGTGCTCAACAACAACGGTTACGGATCGATCTACAACATGCAGAAAGGGCGTTTCGCCGGCCATTTCGTGGCGTGTCATCCGGAAAGCGGACTGACCCTGCCGGAATTGAGCCGGATCGCCGACGCCTACCGTCTGCCGTATGTCAAAATCGAACATCCCCGCGAACTGAAAAAACAGGTGGAAAAGGTTCTGGCGATGCCGGGCAGCGTGATCTGTGAAGTCATGCTCGATCCGACGATCCCGAGTGCGCCGCGTCTGGCCTCGCAGGCATTGCCGGACGGCCGTATGGTATCGAAGCCGATGGAAGACCTCGCCCCGTTCCTTTCCCGTGAAGAACTGGCGGAAATTTTGAAGGGATAAAATTTCCAAAGGTTCAGGAGATGATGGTTATGGAGAATGAAAAATTGTCAGCGATCAGTCCTTTCAATCATGGGATCACCTATGTTTGCAGCAACGATTTGCTGGCAGATTCACGAAACATCATTGAGTCGGCCCGTAAAACTGCATACCGGGCAGTAGATACCGCCTTGATCCAGCGGAATTGGATGCTCGGAAAACGTATTGCCCAGGAACATGTGAATGAAGATGGCCGTATAGAATATGGCAAGCAGATCATTCAAAATCTGGCAGATCAATTGACGGAGACATACGGGAAAGGTTTTGACTTCAGCAATCTCTACAAATACCTGCGGTTCTATAATGCTTTCCCGATTTTGGACACAGTGTGTCCAAAATCGGGTAACTTGTTGAGCTGGAGCCACTACCGTACACTTCTCCAGGTCAATGATCCGGCAGCCAGAGAGTGGTATCTGAATGAAGCGGCAGAACAGACTTGGAGTGTGCGGACGCTCCAGCGGAATATCTCTTCCCAGTATTATCAGAGGATGCTGATGTCGCAAAACAAGGGTGCTGTCAGGAAAGAAATGCAGGAAATCACCAGTCCGTTGCAGGATCGCCTGGAATTCATCAAAAACCCGGTCATTGCTGAATTTCTCGGCATGAGTCAGAATAATGAATTTACCGAAACCGATTTGGAAACGGCTATTCTGGATAATATCCGGAAGTTCTTGATGGAACTGGGAAAAGGATATGCCTTTGTTGCACGTCAACAGCACATTCATACTGAAAAGGAAGATTATTTCATTGATCTGGTTTTCTATAATTTCATTTTGAAATGTTTTGTTCTGGTTGATTTGAAAACTTCGAAAATCACCCATCAGGATGTCGGGCAAATGGATATGTATATCCGTATGTATGATGCTTTTAAGCGGACGGAGGGTGACAATCCGACACTGGGGATCGTTCTCTGTTCAGATACAGATTCCGACATTGCAAAATACTCTGTGCTGCATGGAAATGAACAGCTTTTCGCTTCAAAATACATCCTGTGTCTCCCTTCAGAGGAAGAGCTGCGGGCGGAGATTGAAGTTCAGAAAAGAATTTTTCTGGAGCAGCACAGTGGCGATCGTGAACTGAAATAACCGGGAGTAATAATGGCCATCACACATTGCCGGATTTGCGGACGGGAGCTCTTTCCCGAGATTCTGCTGGAATTGAAAAACATGCCTGCGGCGGCGCAGAATTTCCCGACCGCGGAGACTTTGGCCGACGATCATGGCATCGACCTGGAACTGCGGCAATGTTCCTGCTGCGGAGTGGTCCAGCTGACCAATCCGCCGGTGCCCTATTTCCGCGATGTGATCCGGGCGGCAGGGTGTTCGCCGGAAATGCACGCATTCCGCCTGAAACAGTTTTCCGACTGGCTCGAAGAATTTCAGCTGCAAAACGCAAAAATCCTCGAAGTCGGCTGCGGCAAAGGTGAATACCTCGAAATCATGCGCGAGGCCGGCGGCGAGGTTTACGGCACGGAACATCTGGACGAATCGGTTCAAGTCTGCCGGAAACACGGTTTGAACGTCGAACAGATCTATTTCGAGCATGGCGATGAAAAACTGAAAAACGGCCCGTTCGGCGGGTTCTTCATCCTGAACTGGCTGGAACATATTCCCGATCTCCACACTTTTCTGCAGGGGATCCGCAATAATCTGACGCCCGATGCGGCGGGTCTGGTCGAAGTCCCGAATTTCGATATGATGCTGAAAAAAGGTCTTTCCGCCGAATTCACCGCCGACCATCTTTATTATTTCACGGAAGAAACTTTCCGGGTCACGCTCGAAAGCTGCGGGTTCCAGGTCCTTTCCTGCCGGTCGGTCTGGCATGATTACATTCTGTCGGCGAACGTCCGCAGGAAACAGCCGCTGGATACATCCCTGTTCAGGCGGAAACAGCAGATGCTGGTTCGGGAGATCAATGCCTTTGCCGGCCGTTACGGCAAAACTGCGATTTGGGGTGCCGGGCATCAGTCGCTTGCGGTCATGGCGATGGCGGAACTGGATAAAAAAATCTGTTATGTGGTGGATTCCGCTCCGTTCAAACAGGGGAAATTCACGCATGCGACGCATCTGCCGATCGTGCCGCCCGACACCTTGAAAAACGATACGCCGGATGCGGTGCTGGTGATGTGCGCGGGATTTTCCGATGAAGTGGCGCGGATCCTTCGCGAACAGTATGATCCGGCGATCCGCATCGGGATTTTGCGGGAAGACCATGTTGAGGAGCTGCCATGCTGACGCTTGAGGATGCGGTGCGGGAAATCGAACGGGCCGCCGTTCATCCGGAAACCGGTCTGCCGGATGAGGTTTTCCGGCTGGTCACCAAACTGACTCCGATGATCAATGTCGATCTCCTGATCAAAAACGAAGCTGGCGAAACTCTGCTGACCTGGCGGGAAGATACGTTATGTTCGCCCGGCTGGCATATTCCCGGCGGGATCATCCGTTTTCAGGAGCCGATCGAACACCGGATCCACGCCGTGGCACAATCGGAACTGCGGACAGATGTGATTTTTGAATCGGAGCCGTTGAAAGTGACGGAATTCATTCTGCCGAATCAGGCATACCGCAATCATTTTATCTCCCTGCTTTACCGCTGCCGGCTGACAGGGCCCGTTCCGGAAGAACTTCATTGCAAGGATTTACCGCATCCGAAACAAGGTGAATATGCCTGGTTTGCCGCACCGCCGGAAAATCTGCTCAAGGTGCATTGGAAATACCGGTCGTTTTTCTGATGTCCCGCTGATATTGAAAACAACGGCCGATGCGGTTCGGAATCATATTTTTTTACCCGAACCGCCTTGCGTTTTGATTTTTGTGCGGTATATTAAAACATTCATTTTCCGGAAAAGGATTTGACGACAAAAAATCGTGGAGGAACCATGTCTCATTCGCCGCTGCTTTCCATCTGCATACCGACTTACAATCGGGCGGCGCTTTTGCGCAATGCTCTGGAGGCTATCGCCGCAGAAACGGTTTTTCGCGAAGGAAACGATATTGAAGTGACCATTTCGGATAATGTTTCGACCGATGAAACGCCGGATGTCGCAGCTGAATTTGTCAAACGTTTCCCCGGCAAGATCATTTATTTCCGTCAGCCGGAAGCAGTCGATCCGCACTTCAACTTCAAAAATTCTCTTGATATCGCCACCGGACGGTGGTTGAAGCTGCTGAACGACCGGGCGGTATTCGAACCGGGAAAACTGGCCGTTCTGCTGGATTTCCATCGTCGCGCGGAAAGTATTGATGCCGGAGTGTGTTTCACCAATGAAGCATTTCCGCCGCCGGGAAGCGACGGTTTCCATTGTTTCCATAATCCGGAAGAACTGCTGAAGCATGTCTCTGTCATCCTTGCCAATATTGCACTGTATTCTTTCCGAAGCGATTTGTATCATGCCGTTCCCGATCCTTTCCGGCGCTGGGAACTTTATTTCCCGCACATAGATTTGACGTTCCGGCTGATGCTTGCCGGACATCCTGCCGCAGTCAGCGATGGGAAGTATTACATTTTCCAACTGAATAAATATCACCAGCGCAACGAGGCTGCGATTTTTGACGGCGGTTATCTGAAACTTCTCGAGGAATATCGTGCCATGGGGGCGATCACCCCGGAAAGCTACCGGTTTGAGAAAAAGAATGCGCTGCTGATGCAGATCATCCCGCTCTATTTTGATTTTCACGGCAAGTTCAACGATGCCCCCTGTCCGGGGTTCCGCGTATTCTGGCGTTCCACGCCGCGCTACCATCGGGAATGGTATTATTACCTGATCATTCCATGTGTTTTCATCTATCGATGGCTGTGCAGCCTGCCGATACCGGATTCGGTGCACCGGCTGATCCGGGAAATTTATCTGTTCATTCATCGCGGATCGCCGGAAGTCGCCCAGATCCGCCAGCGTGAAATGGATGAGAAAAAAGTAAACAACCATTAATGCGCAGGTTACCGATGATCCGTCTGATGAAAAATGCTCTTGAAATCCTCCGCAGCTGGCTGAACAGCGGAACCGTGCTCAACTATCTGCAGAACAGCTTCTGGATGCTTACAGCCCGCGCGCTGTGGATTATATCTGCCCTGCTGGTGGGAATTGCCGTCGCCCGCAAGCTGGGACCTTCCGATTTCGGCTGTTTGAGTTATGCCGTTGCCTATGTCGGTATCTTTGCCGTCGTTACCAATCTTGGCCTTGATGCCATAATAGATCGCGATCTGATCCATTATCCGGAAAATGAAGGACGGATACTCGGCAATTATTTTGTGTTCAAACTGCTTTCAGTTGCCGTGATGATGACGGCATTAGGGATATCGTTCCTGTTTCATGGGGACAGTCGGTTTATAACCGGTTGTCTGCTGGTCGCAGCCGGTTATGTTTTTACCCCCTTCTGTGTGGTTCAATGTTTTTTTACGGCTTCGGTCAGGAATCACTTCAATGCCTGGTCGCAGATTATCTGCTGCATAGTCTATAATTCCATCCGGCTGACCGCGGTGCTGTGCAGTGCTTCCCTGGAAGTGTATTTTGCCGCCGAAGCGGTGCTGATCGGACTGACATTCGTAATGATGTTTCTGTTCTACTGGAAGTTCTGCGGTTCGCCGTTCAAGTGGAGTTTCCGCTGGAATGAGGTGCTGAAACTGCTTCCGGCCGCATTGCCGCTGTCGATCACCGTGGTGCTGAGTCTGGTTTACAGCCGGACCGATATCCTGATGCTCAACCATTATCTGGGGAAAGAAGCTGTGGGATTTTATACGATCGCGTCCCGATTTACCGAAAATCTGAACCTCTTTGTTCAGATTCTGGCACAGATTTTCAGTGCCGCGGTAATCTCTGCCTTCGCCATATCCCCGGGTGAATATTCCAAACAGCTGCACCGTTTTTATTTCCTGCTTTTCTGGATTTCCGCTCCTCCGATCCTGGTCTTGCTGCTGATCGGCCGTCCGCTGATAACCTTCCTCTATGGCGACTCTTTTGCCGCTGCTGTCCCGATC
>SUWI01000213.1 GCA_015061565.1 Lentisphaerota bacterium | reverse complement strand
GCGATCCGGAACTGCTGCTCCGCCAAATCGTCGAAAACGCCGCCAAGAAAAGCGAACTGAAGCTGAACAACCTCGGCACGGTCCGGATCAACCGCATCAACCAGGATTTTTCCTTTGCCGAACTGGATGTGTCCGGCAACACCCGGCTGGCGCCCCTCACCAATTTCGCTTATGAGATCCAGAAGAACAGACCGGCCATCACCTGGCGGCGGTTCTCGGTCTTTGTCATGATGCGGCGTCCCCGTCCAGGCAACAACCGCACCGTTTCCAGCAATCAGAACGATGACAATCTCGCCTTCAGCGGCAATCTTCGTCTGCTGGTCTACAATCCGGAAAACGGCGACGCCAAAGCGGCCGAACTCCGCGCCGCCATGGCCAAAATGAAGAAAACGAACCAGGTGACCGGCAGCAAATCCGTCACCCCGCCGCAGCCGCAGCCGAACGGACCCCAGCAGAAAGGAGCAGCCAAGCCATGAAAAGCATATTGATCGTTCTGAATATTCTGCTGGCCGGCGCGGTCGTGCTGGGCGGCGTCAAGTTCGTCCGGAATCTTTCGCCCGGAGCCTCGAAACCGGCATTCACCGTCAAGAAACGGGTCCCGAAAAGCGCTAAAGCTAAAATAACATCGACGGCAAAAAGCGAGACAGTCTCCGAAAAAACCGAAAATGCCCTTTCCGGCGAAGCGATGGTCAAACAGATCGTGGAAGCGGATATCTTCAACCAGGACCGCTGTCCGAACGGCGGTTTCTGGGGCGGCGGCAATGCCAGAGTGGAAATGACGCTGGTCGGAACGTTTAAGATCGGCAAATCCCAAGGTGCCGTGATCCTGCAGAAAACCCAGCAGCGCAACTTCCCGTTCATGCCGTTCGGCGGCATGATGAATCCGGGCGGCGGCAACGGTTTCGGCGGTCAGCGCCGCATGGGGATCGGACGCGGCGGATTCGGCGGTCCCGGCGGTCCCGGCGGTGGCGGCGGCATGGGCATGAACAGTGAAGGCGGGAACCGCGGCGGACGCGGCGAGCGGCGCGCGATCGGCGGCAGCCGTTTCATTCAGGCCAACCGCAACGCCCAGGGCGTCGTGCAGCCGGGTCAGAACAATAACAATAACAACAAACCGGTCGTTTACAAGCAGTATGTGCGGGTCGGCGAGACCATGGCCAACGGCTATACCCTTACGGAAGTCGACCGCAACCGCGTGGTGCTGACCCGCGGCAGCGACAAACTGGAACTCGAACTGGTCGATGCCTCCACCAACGCGAAAAAACCGTCTCAACGGCCGAAACAGCCAAACCAGACACAGGTCATGCAGCAGATGCTCCAGAGCATGCAGAACATGCAGCGGGCGCAGATGATGCAGGGCTTCCAGATGATGCGCATGAACCAGCAGAACATGCAGAACATGCAAAACATGCAGAATCAGCAGGGCCGCGGCGGCATGGCCCCGCGCAGAAGATGAATTTTTCAACAGAATCATTGACGATATTAAGGAAGAAAACATGAACATGCTCCAAGTTAGATCGAAACGCGCGGCAGTCTGCGGATTCCGTATCCTGCTGCTCTCCGGACTGACTCTCCTGCTCGGTTCGTGCCAGAGCGACTGGTTCGGCGACGAGGCCGAGAAAAAGAAAGAGGAACCCAAGAAAGAAGAAAAAAAGGAAAAGACCCAGGAAGAAAAGGACCGTGAACGGTTCGCTTTCCTGCAGAAAGAAAAGGAAAGTTATAAAAAACAGCCGAAGTCCGCTCCGGAAACCCTGGAACAGGAACTCCTGAAAGAAGAAAATCCCCCGGAAGAAATCACGAAACAGCAGAATGAGAAAATCAGACGGATCGGCACCACCGCCATCCAGCCGAAAAAGGAAAAACCCAAGGCGCCGCTGCATTTCTACGACGATTTCATCATCCTGAACGGCGATGAGGAGATCGAAGTCAACCTGATTTTCAACAACGCGCCGCTGCTGGACGTGCTGCCATCCTTCGCCGATGCGCTCGGGTTCAATTTTCTGGCGGACAGCGATCTCCGCGGCAATGTGACGCTGAACATCGACCAGAAGATGACCCGCAAAGACCTGTGGAACACGTTCGACAAGATGCTGAACCTTTCCGGCGCCGGCGTAGTCGTGGACGGCACGCTGCTGCGCATCATGTCACTGAACAAGATCGCACGCGCCACCGATTCGCGTTTCTCGCGCGACGGTTCCGGCGAACTCCTCTATTTCCCGCTGAAAAACACCATTTCGCGGGAAGCCGCGCAGCAGATCCGGCCGTTCCTCGGGCAGAGCGCGATGTGCGTCGAGCTGACCCGCCACAATGCCGTGATGATCGCCGACGACCGCGCCAACATGCCGAAGATCAAACAGGTGCTGGAACATATCGACATGGCGGGCAAGACCAGCTGGAAACGCAAGGTCATCCCCTGCCGCAACATCCTGCCCAGCAAACTTGCCGAAGAACTGACCACCATCCTCCCCGTCCTCGGTTTCAACGTCTATCAGAAAACCGACCGGACCGAACAGCCCGGTTCCGTCCAGGTGACCGGCGTTGACCGGCTGCAGGTCATTGTGGTTTCCGCCGCCACCGAAGAAGCGGTCAAGGAGATCGAACAGTGGGTCGACCTGCTCGACAATTCCGAATCGATGGACCAGGAACGGGTGTTCGTTTACAAAGTGCGCAACAGCAAAGCGGTCTATCTCACGCAGACGCTGGCGATGATCTATGACATGCAGGGATCGAGCATGACGATCGACACCAACACCGGCAACAGCCGTCTGGACACCATCAATTCCTCCGCCAGCCGGACCGCGGCCAACCGGAACACCAACACGCGGAACAACAACCGCAATACCACAGTGGGCCGGACGGAAAACACCCTGACCGACCAGAAATCCAACGTCTTCAACACGCCCGTCCGGGTATTCGCCGACGGAGTCCTGAACCGGCTGGTGATCCGCACCACGCCGCGCACTTACGCCTCGATCAAGGCGCTGCTGAACCGCATGGACACGGTGCCGGCCCAGGTGCTGCTGCAGGTCATGGTGGTGGAAGTCACCCTGACCGAATCCACCAAATTCGGGCTGGAATTCTCCGCCCTGGCGAAAGACGGCGACAAGAGCAACACCCTGCTGGGCACCAACTACGCCAACATCACCAAACCGGAAACCACCGACAGCGGCACGGTCAGCGGCAGCGGTTTCAGCGCCCTGATAGAAGACCCGAAGAATCCGCAGAACCGTTTCGGATATGTGCAGGCGCTGGCCGGCAACGGCAGAGTCAAGGTCATTTCCAGTCCGCAGCTGCTGGTCTCCAGTCATACGCAGGCCTCCATCAACGTCGGCACCAAGGTCCCGATCATTTCCAGCGGCATCACCTCCACTTCGTCCGCCGGCGACCTGATCAAGACGTACACCAACCAGGACACGGGTATCATCCTGACCATCACGCCGCAGGTCACCAGCACCAACCTGATCTCGCTGAAAGTGAAACAGGAACTTTCCGCCGTGCAGGCCAACCCGCATCCGGAAATCGAGAACCCGTATATCAACCAGCGCATCGTCAACACCTCCATGACCATCGCCAACGGCCGGACCATGATCATCGGCGGCCTGATCCAGGAAAAGATCAATGATTCGCTCGCGTCCGTGCCGATCATCAATTCCATTCCGATCATCAACCGTCTGCTCGGCTCCACCGACGCCAGCATCGAACGGTCCGAGATCCTGGTGCTCATCACCGGATACATCGTCAACGAACGCAACCAGCTCGAAGAAATGATCCGCCGCTACAATGACGCCATTGAAGCGCTGAATCAATACGATCAGACGACCGGCGAAAAACGGCCCGACGTCCGTACCCCGCTCCTTGGCAGAAAGGATTTCTGGATCGATGGAACCATCTACCCCAACAAAAAATAAATACAGTGATCCGCGGGCGAAACTGGCGGAACTGATCCGGACCAAGGTGCCGGATTATGAAGCTGCTCCGACCCCTGGGGAGGCGGTCGACCGCGACCGCCAGCTGGTCAATTCCGGCAGTCTCTCGGAAAACGAACTGCTGTCATTCTACGCGGAAGCCTACGGGCTGGAGCGGTCCGATGAAGAAGAGATCAGCACGCCGGACCCCTACCCCGGCGGCAAGCTGGATTTCTTCAACACCAACCTCTGTCTTCCGTTCGAATGGGACGATGAGAAGATCCTCTTTCTGGTTTCCGATCCCTACCGGATCGACCAGCTGGCCTTTCTAGTCCGCAAGAACTGGCATACCGGCTCGGCTTTCCGTCTGGTCCGCCGCAGTCTGCTCGAACGGCTGATCAGCCAGATGCAGAACCAGGAACGGGAAGAGGAAGAACAGGCGATCGACACCGAAGATGAAAATGCGCTGCGCAGCATGGCCGGCGAAGCGCGGATCGTGCGGCTGGTCAATGATATTTTCAACCAGGCGATCGAACTCGGCGCCAGCGACATCCACATCGAACCGGGCGAGGAAAACGTATCCATCCGCTGCCGGATCGACGGTGTGTTGTCGGAGATCCTTTCCTGTCCGCTGAACCAGTTCCCCGCCATTGCCTCGCGCATCAAGCTGCTCGGCGGTCTGAATATCGCGGAAAGCCGTCTGCCGCAGGACGGACGCACGAATGTCCGGCTGGGCAAGATGGAACTGGATATGCGTATCAGCACCATTCCGATCCTGACCGGCGAAAGCATCGTGCTGCGTCTGCTGAACCAGGAATCGATCTCGTTCGACCTGAAACAGCTGGGCATGTCGCCGGAACATCTGGCGCAGTTCGAAAAACTGATCCAGATCCCGCACGGGATCATTCTGGTGGTGGGACCGACCGGCAGCGGCAAGACCACCACGCTTTACAGTGTGATCAGCCAGCTCAACGACCGGAGGAAAAAGATCATCACGATCGAAGACCCCGTGGAATATAAAACCGAAGGGCTGTGCCAGGTTCAGGTCAATCCGAAGATCGGCGTCACCTTCGCGGCAGGGCTGCGCAGCATCGTGCGTCAGGACCCGGACATCATTCTGGTAGGCGAGATCCGCGACCGCGAAACCGCGGACATCGCGATCAATGCGGCTCTGACCGGCCACCTGGTGCTGAGCACGCTGCACACCAACGACGCGGTCGGCGCGGTGACGCGTCTGCTGGATATGGGGGTCGAAAACTTCCTGGTCTCGTCCGCATTGTTCGGCGTGCTGTCCCAGCGGCTGGTCCGCAAGATCTGTCCGGAATGTCATGGTCATACCCAGCAGGACGGGGTCAAATGCCGCCGCTGCAACGGCACGGGCTACAAGGGACGGAGCGGTATTTTCGAACTGCTGATCCTGAACGACGAGATCCGTTCGGCGGTCAACCGCAATGCTTCCAGCTCGGAACTGGAAGCGATCGCGGTGAAACACGGCATGATCACGCTCAAGCAGGACGGCGAGGCGAAAGTCGCCGCCGGCGTCACGACTGAGGAAGAACTGCGCCGCTCCACTGCGGAATTGTAAAAAGGAATTCACCCGATGGCGTTGTATAAGTTCATAGCGGTTCCGAAAGGCGAAAGCCCGCAGGAAATGCTGATCGAAGCGGACAGCGAAAAAGAGGCGCTGGACAAGCTTCGGAGCCGTCATATCACGCCATTGCGTTCGTTCGGCGAGGAATCGGCGGGGAAAAAGAAATTCACCCTGCACCGGTCGAAAATCAACGCATACGAATTCACGCGTCAGCTGGCGCCGCTGCTGGAATCGTTCATCCCGCTGGAAAAAGCGCTCGCCATCATCGCCGAAAGCACGGTCGAAAAGGACCAGAAGGATTTTGTCAACTCCCTGCGGCAGGGTCTGCATGAAGGTAAAAAATTCTCCGAACTGGTGCGTTCGCACGGCTCGGTGTTTCCCTCGTATTACGCAAATCTGATCGAAAGCGGCGAGGAGACCGGCTGTCTGCCGGAGGTCGTCAACCAGCTTTACAAGTTCATGGAACAGAGCAAGGAGTTCAAGGACTTCATCGTTTCGAGTTCCATTTACCCGTTGACCATTCTGGCGATCACGCTGCTGGTGACCATCCTGCTGTTCACGGTATTCGTGCCGCGGTTCGCCAAGATCTTTATCGACATGGGACGCGAAATGCCGCCGTCGATGAATTTTCTGCTGGGTTTGAGCGCGTTCGCCTCATGGGCATGGTGGCTGATCCCGCTGGGCGCGGCGATCATCTGGATCGCGCTGGAACGCACGCTGGGAAAAGTTGAACTGAAACGGAAGATCAGCGCGTTTCTGCTGAAACTGCCGCTGCTGGGGCGGATCATCGCCGACCTGGAAATGTGCAAATACATCCGCACGCTGGCGATCCTGATCGGCAACCATGTGGAGATCATCCGGACGATGAAGATTTCCGGCAAGATCATCAGCAACCCGATCATCGCGGACACCTTTGCGGACATCGGCCGCAAGCTCAAAGGCGGCTCGAAGCTTTCCGCCGCTCTGAACGGGAATAAATATCTGCCGGGAAGCATGTCGCCGATGCTGCGCGTGGGCGAGGAATCCGGCACGGTCGGCGAAATGCTCGACCGGATCGCCACCCACCTGGAGAATGACACGAGGCTGAAGATCAAGCGTCTGCTGAGCCTGTTCGAACCGGCGGTGATCGTCTTTCTGGCGGTCATGGTGCTGATCGTGGTGGTATCGATCTTCGTTTCGATGATGGAACTGAATTCAATCAATCAAGGAGGACCCAAAATATGAACGTCAAGAAACAACTCAGGAAACAGCATTTCACTCTGATCGAAGTCGTGGTGGTGATCATCATTCTGGTGACCCTGGCCTCGGTGGCCACGCCGGTCTACCTCAATTATGTCCGGAAAGCCAACGTCGGAGCGGCCAAGACGCAGCTGAAACTGCTGCAGGAAGCGCTGACCGGCTACAAGCTCGACATCGGCTCCTATCCGGATGCGTCCAACGGCTTGCGCGCCCTGGTGGAAAACATCGACCAGAACGCCAAATGGGACGGCCCGTACCTGCAGCCGGCAGTGGTGCCCAAGGATCCCTGGGGCAATGAGTATGTCTACACCATTCCCGGGGAGCACGGCGACTACGACCTGATGAGCTACGGCGCCGACGGACAGGCCGGCGGCAGCGGCGAAAACGCCGATATCACCAGCTGGGGCGAATAATATCCGTCCCGTCCGGCGGAGCATCCCGGCGTTATGAGAAAACATCCGTTCACTTTACTGGAACTCATTGTGGTCATGACCGTGATGTTCCTGGCCGCGGGCATGGGGATCGCACTGTTCAAAGGACAATCCCCCGCGCGGAAACTGGACAATGCCTCGCTCGAATGGGAGGAATTCTGTGCGCGCGTGCGTTATCAGGCGCTCGAAGCCGGCGAAGAACGCGAGGTCGTTTTCGATCCGGGGAGCCGCACGTTCAAGATGCGTCAGCCCGAACCGGAAAATCCGGACGAGGCCGATCCCGACGAACTGCCCCGCAGCAAGATCGAATGGAAGATCCCCGAAGAATTCGAGATGGGCGACGATTTCTCCACGTTCAATGAAGAACCGGACGAAGACGGCACGTTTCCGATTTTCAAATTCTACAGCGACGGCGGAGCCTCCGGCAAGCGGCGGCTGGAACTGCGGATCGGCGAACTGCACCGGGCTTTCGAAGTATCGCCCCTGACCGGACGGGTCGTTGCGGTCCCCAAGATGAAGGAGTTGTGTTCGCACCATGAAAACGAGATCCTTCACCCTGATCGAAGTCGTGGTGGCGCTGGCGATCCTGTCCATCAGCATTGCCGGACTGCTGCAGCTGCTCACCGCGGCACAGAACCGCATCATCAAAGTGGACGACCACTGGATGCGGACCCACATGCTGATCCAGGCGGCGGAATATTACATGCTGATGAAGCAGGAAGACCCGCCCGCCATCACCGACACCTTTTTTCCGTATGACGACTACCGCGTGGATGTGATCTGGGAAGAGATCGAAGGTCTGCCCGAGGAATATACCGGACTCACCAACCAGAAACAGCTCCGCGCCATGGTCCTGTCGCTGGTCAGACAGCAGGACGGGCATGAAGTGGACAAAATCATCATTGACAGGCTTGACTATGAGAATGCATCTTCGGCCGAATAACAGGATCCGCTGTTTCACCCTGGTGGAACTGGTGGCGGCGATGGCGATCATGATTTTCGTGGCGCTGATCATCGGCACCGCGTCCGCGGCATTCTACAATGCCTGGAGAAGATCGGTCAGGGTGACCGACCGCCTCAAGGTCCGCCAGAACATCGACCGCATCATGGACACCTGCGTGCGGAACATGATCCCGTTCTCCTGGAAAAATGAAGACGATGAGGAACAGGTGGTGTTCATGGGCAGCCGGGAAGAGATATTTTTCACCGCCCGGCGCCGCGCCGCGGAAGGAGACAACAGCGCATATCTTTTCATCCGGCTGAAACTCAATGAAAAACAGCAGCTGGTCGCGGAATATCACACGCTGCCCCGTTTCCCGTGGCAGGAAGAGGGCACGTATGAAATGAAGCGGGAAGTGCTCGCGGACAATATCATATCCATATCTTTTCTCTATGCTTCGCTGAACGACGAGGAGATCATCTGGGACGAAGACTGGGAAGAATACGATCCGGAAGCGGCGCAGGACGACCAGACGGACATTCTGCTGATCCCGCTGGCAGTCCAGATGACCGTGGAATGGCAGGACGGCACCAGGGAAGTCTGGCTGAGACGCACCGCGGCGGTATCGCGTTACAGCCGGTTCGGCGGCGGCGGGGGACTGCCGCGTTCCGATGTTTCGACGGACGGCGGAGGCGGCAACCGCAGACAGAATAACAATGCCAGACAAGGCGGCGGTGGCGGCAACCGCAGCGGCGGACAAGGTTTCAATGGCGGCGGCCAGGGCGGCGGTGGTAACCGCGGCGGAGGACAAGGTTTCAATGGCGGCGGTCAGGGCGGCGGCGGTAACCGCGGCGGAGGACAAGGTTTCAATGGCGGCGGTAACCGTGGCGGCGGCCAGGGCGGCGGTAACCGCGGCGGCGGCAACCGCGGCGGAGGAGGCAGACGATGATCAGACCGAAACGTAAAGAACAGGGTTCGGCCCTGATCGCGGCGCTGTGCCTGATCTTCATGGCCGGCATGCTGACCGCGTCCGTGCTGGCACTCTCCCGGATCGCCACGTTCGACGTCCGGGCGCATATCGAACTCCAGCGCTCTGCATATATCAATGAAGGCGTGGCCAACCGGATCCAATTCCTGCTGGCGGCGGACCGCAATGTCAATCCCTCCAGCACCCGGTGCTGGAGGGAT
>SUWI01000212.1 GCA_015061565.1 Lentisphaerota bacterium | reverse complement strand
TACATGACCGGCTTCGGGCCTCCCTCTACGGCTTCGGCAGGGAATGGAAATTCCGTCTCCCGAACAACTTCGTTTTCCATTCGATCTGGTTCCTCGGAGCGAACTATGCGTGGAATTTCAACAACCGGTCGCTGAACTGGAATTTCAGCGACTGGATGAATTCCGGCGAACTGGCGGCCGTGGAAGTGGTTTTCGCCGCCGCGGCCAATCCACGCGGCGGAGAAACATTCGAGCCGCTGGACCTGAGCAGACTTTTCAACGCTTCCTCACCCGCATTCGCCGACGGTTCGAAGACAGTCTGCAACATCCAGATGCACCTGAAAAAGGCCTCCGGAAAGAACTGCATTGAAACGGGAAAAGGCGCTCCGCAGACCATTCCCGTCCATAAAAAATGTTCGTCACTGGTCTTTCTGCATACCGCCATTCCGGGCGAACTCTATAAAAAATCCGGGAACGGCTTCGGAAACCGTACATGGCCGCGGGGCTATCCCGCAGCGGAATACACCGTGGTTTACAGCGACGGAACCAAGGGAGTTTACCCGGTCCGTCTGAATCAGGAAATTTATTTTGAAGACTGGCAGCCGCAGGCAGGCGGCAACGTATTCTGCCGGGGCATGAAGATCGGGTATGACACTGACCGCAGGCCGCATTTCGCCTATCAGTGGGAATGGATCAATCCGCATCCGGAAAAGGAGATCGCGGAGATCCGTATCTCAATTCCGAACCAATGGGATTTCACCCACCGTCTTCTGGCAATATCGGTCCGGGCGCTCCGATGAAAAAAAAATCAGCAATTCATAACAATTTATAAAGCACGACATCGTGCAGAAAGGGCAGAAAACATGAACCGTTTTTCATCACTCATCCATCATCGGACTGAAAGTGATCGGGAATCAGTATTCGGCAATCAGTATATGATGAAAAAGGAGATCGTCTCCAACTCATCTCTCATACCTCATCTCTCATACCTGAAGCGTAAAACGGCGTGCCGTTTCACGCTGATAGAGCTCCTCATCGTTGTTGCGATCATCGCGATTCTGGCGGGGATGCTGCTGCCGGCGCTGAACCGGGCCAGGGAAAGCGCGCTCAAAATCGCCTGCGTGTCGAACCACAAAACCCTGGCCGGGGCGGCGATCCAGTACAATATGGACAATCAGGATTATTTTTATGCTCCGACTAAGGCCGATTCATGGAACTCCATTTACCGCATTTCCGCGTATGTTCTTCCGCTTTACTTGGGAAAAAAGACCGGCGAAAACGTTGACGGCGGGCTTCTGCACAGAGAAAAAATCAACGGGGAAAATCTGTATTTGTATACCTCGAAAGTCATGGTCTGTCCGGGAAGGAAACTGGATCCGAACCGTGATGTCATGATTCATACCCATAATTATGGCTGGAACCAGCATCTGGGCTCGGGACCGAATTACAATACCTCTTACACTTGGCTGCATCAGAAGCTGGGCAGTGTCCGGCAGCCGTCCCGAATCCTGATGTACGGCGACGCCGGGGGAGATCGCTGGGGCGCGTACAATACCCTGGAGCGTGAAGTTTCGTGGACTGGTTTTTCGAACTATGCTTCGCATGCCCGTCATGGCAGCATGGTCCTTTTCAGTTACACGGACGGACATGCCGAACCGACCAAGACCAACCGGCCGGTCTTCTACAAGCATGCTTCATACAAGGAATTTACGGAAAACAAACCGTAAGGTGAAGATATCCGGCTTCTGGATCCGTCCTGAAATAAGTCAGGCTGCGTGCGGCTGCTCTGTCCCGTTGGATCGGGAGGGCAGCTGCACCAGCACCACCGCTCCGAAGATGATCGCACAGCCGATCAGATTCATCAGCGAATAGTGTTCGTTCAGCAGCCACCAGCCGCAGAGCACCGCAAAAACCGAAGCCGTGCTCAGAATAATCGAGACCGTGGCCGGATGCAGATATTTCTGCGCCACGACCTGCAGCGTGCAGGCAAAGCCGATCGCGACCACGCCGCAGTAAAGCAGCGGCCGGATCCCCGCCATGACATTGTTCCATGAACATTTTTCGCCCGAGATCAGCGTGGCGATCCCCGAGATCACCGCGACCGTGATGAACTGGACTGCCGCCAGCTGCAAGGTATCCGCTTCCGGCGCGAATTTTGCGATCGCGATGAACTGGAAGGCGAAGAACAGCGCACAGATCACCATCAGACCGTCGCCGAGATTGCCGAAATTGTTCAGCGTGCCGTCGCTGCAGAGCAGATACGCGCCCGCCACCGAAAGCACCGATGCGGTCCAGATCTTCCAGTCGGATTTCCGGTTGAAGAATACCCATATCACGGGGATCATGATCACGTAAAGTGCCGTCAGAAAACCGGCTTTTCCCGCCGAGGTGTAGAGCAGTCCGAACTGCTGGATGATCTCGCCCCCGGCCAGACAGAACCCGCAGACGATCCCCCCGTAAACCAGTTTCCGGTCGGGCTTTTTGCCCCGGAAAAACAGTGCCGGCAACACCAGGGCGCTGCCGATCAGATACCGCAGAAAGACAAAGGACAGTGCGGGCATGTTTTTCATCGCTTCCGACTGTGCCGAATAGGACAACCCCCAGATCGCCGCCGTCAGAAACAGCGACGCGGTCGCCAGTATTTTGATTTTATTCATTTCCGTTCCTTTCCGTTTTTAAAGGTCGGTAATATACACCGCCGGAATGCGTATTTCAACTGTATAAATTCGGAAAGTTCAGCCGATGATCACTGCAAAAAGTTCCGGCACCAGTCGAACAGGAGCGTGAACGCTTTTTCCGTATCGAATGCCGTCCCGGACCGCACGGCCAGCGCCGTCTGCATCACTTCGCGGTCCGGGCCGGAAAGCCGGTCGGCCAGTTCGGCTCCGGTCATGACCCATTCGCCGGTCTGCAGATAAAAGGAATTCTGGAGGATATAGAAAACCGCTTTGTAAAGTCCGCGCAGCCGGTCGGAGCATTCTTCCGGCGCACCATGGATCCGGCCGTGACAGAGGAGATGATACAGATTGCCGACGGAGATCCGGATATGATTTTCGACATCCTCTTTCCCGAAATCGGGGAGCAGGGGACGGAGTTCTCCGTAATAGTCTTTGGTTTCGTGGAGCAGCTGGCAGATCTCATGCCGCGGCCAGTTTTTCAATTCCCCGCGGCCGGAGATGAACCCGCAGGAACGTTCGAATGCCGGCAGGGCGGCAATGATCTTGCGATAGCGGTCCAGATCGGCCGCGTCAAGACGGTCGAGCGTGACCATGATGTCGATATCGCTGTTTTCATCGGCCTCGCCGCGCCGGAAGCTGCCCTGCAGTCCCACATAGATCAGCCGCTCCCCGAATTCATCCTGCAAACGGCGGATGAGTTCCTGAACGTATTTTTCAATATCGAACGTTTTCATAATGACGAATACAATGGACCGGAGCGATCAGGTCCACATTTACTTCCCCTTCGGAATAGTCAAGCGTCCAGGAATGGATTTCCGTAAAACATTATTGGGGAAAATAATCAGAACGGAACTGCTTTTCTCAATGGCCTCAACATCGACGGACCGGCCGTCCCGACCGGTCATCACTTTGTATCGGATCTTTTGACCAAGCCGTTTCTGCTGCTGTTCGAGGACATTCTGCAAAAATACCGGATCCATAACAAGTTCCACTTCCGATTTGGATTTGAAAACAAGCCGCTGTTTGCTTGGCAGAAGATCTTTGTTCAAAACCATGTATAGATCGCCGTTCAGGATTTTCCATTGACCTGCCTGAATGGTCAGTTTATCGTCTGTGGGGGTCAGAATGATCAGGTCGCCGTTGGGGCGGAATTCCATGACCTGGTCGTTGACCATCTGGGATTTCTCCTGCATTTTACCATCGGATTCGCGCTCGATCTGTTTTAAGACAAATGCAGCGGCGACCCAACGGCCGGTGAGGCGGGCGGTCAGTTCGGCATCCCGCTGTCTCATTGCCGGCTTCGGTTTCGGCAGAGAGATACCGGTCTTGGACCAGTAATCCGCCGGCCGGAAGGCGGAAGGCCCCGGATATGCGGCGGCCTCGGCGAAGATTTTCCGGTCCCGCTCCAGAAAGCCGGGTTCCAATGCTTTGCGGAAATCGGGGTTCCGGAAAAGATTTTCAAATACCGGACGCACAAACTCTTCCTTGAAATAATATCTTTGTGCAGAAGACGCCGGATGAACAATTGTGCCGTGTTTTTGGAACCAGTCGGAGGAATAATTCAGGATCTTGTCCGGCTGACTCAAAAAGATCCGGTTCTCTTTGTTCTTATCGTCGAAAGAAATCGTAAAACGATGATAGGCCTGGAAGAAATAGCGGTTTTCCGGGAAAATGGTGTTGTCCGCATTCCTGACATATTTCGGGCGGACCATTACCACCAGCCGGTAAGTGACGGCCACCCCGTTATCCACGGGAAGCCGGCAGGCATCCAGCGATATCACCTGGACCACATGTTCCAGCCGGGACAATGCCCCCATCGAAATACATTTGGAATAATCATAGACATTGTAGCCGTGTTTCTTCATCATTTCCTTGAGCAGCCTGGTTTCCGTGCTTGGCTGTATTTTCGTGAAAAAATATTGGCCGGACTTCTTCATGGAATCGGAAACCGGAACCATTCCAGGGTAGAAAGGATGGACCGCATAGAATTCCGCCCGGGAAAAAGATTTTTCATCCAGCGGTGCATATACGGGCAGATCGGCCAGCTGATAGTAAACGGTTTTGCATCCGGCCAGGAGAGCCGACAGCATGATCAGCGGAACGATTCGAAGAACCAGGGATTTTGCAGTCATTTATTTCTCCAGCTTCTGTTTGATCATGGCATCTGAAAAAGTTTTCTCGGAATAATGAACGTGCGGCCCCTGTAAATTCATTTGGCCGAGGTTTTCCTGAGTACTGGCGGAGTATCGCTGCCGCAACTGGCTGTTCAGCTCTTCCAGATAATCCGGTTTCTTGATCAGGCTGTTATCCAGCCTCAGATTGAAAACATTGACCTTCACATTCGGATTGATTTCCACCTCAAAACTCTGCCGGAAAACCTGGTCGGCGAGGATATAGCCGTCGAGGTGGAGCACATGTTTTCCCGGAGGAAGTTTCAAGGGGAGCAGGTAAAATTCTCCCGGCAGGTTTTTCCAATGTCTGGAATCGGCTTTCGGATTGACGCAGGCGCCAACGATATAGCCGATCCCCCCCACGACAATACATCCCAGTCCGGCCAGCTGAACGGCCAGCAGTCCATTTGCGCGCGTCATAGCCACTCCGCCGATGACCAGGGCCGTGGAAGTGACATTGATGAAAAGTTTCCAGAACGCCTTCTGTTGAAGGATATCGTTCATCAAACGTTTTCCGCGGGTCATGGCCTGGAAATTCAAATCGCCCATTTTCGGCGGGAAGAGCAGCGGCAGCGGGAGTCTGCTGCTGGACACTGTCAGGGCCGTCAGGTCCATGGCCCCTGGTACGATCACCCGGTTCTCATTGTATTCTCCGGTAGTGATCATGCTCGGCGGAGTTCCTGCCCAGACCATGACCAGACAGTTGAAATCCGGATTCAGGAGATTTTCAAAACAGTTCCCTGATACATCGGGAACGCCTTTTTCGGTCCGGACAAAGGTATATCCGCGCAATTCCAGGGATTTGACCGCCTGTTCCTGCCATTTCTCCGCTTCTTCGAGGTTGCCCAGACGCCGATGGCAGATCGCACCGACATATTGCAGCAAGGCGTAGTCGGCAGTATATTCGCCTTTTTCAGTGTCCCCGTCGAACAGCAGTCCTGCCTTGATGCAGGAGAGGGCATTTTCCGGGTCGTTCCGGCGCAGGAAAGAAAGTGCCAGCATCAAATGCAGGGTGGCCCGTTCGTAGGGATCCCCCTTGAATACTTTGTTCTGTTCTCCGTGCCAGAGGCTTTTTGCCCTGTCTTCGCTTTTTTTGTCCGTCACGAAATCCGTATCGTGTTTCAATTTCAGCATCAGGTCGTGGGCCGCATCGTAATCATCATCCAGAATAAGAAGCGATACCTGTTCATACATATATAATGGCTGGCTCACCGTCCTCTCCGCAGCCAGCTGCTTGAAAACTGCGGACGAATCATCCAGATCTCCTTCTGCAAAATGACGGGCTCCGATTTTTGCCCGCGCCTCCATCTGCTCCAACTCGGTTTCGCTTTTGTAGACAAAACCGTTTTTTTCTGAATGGCAGCCGCCGCCGAAGATCACGGACAGATAGAAAACTGTGCTGAGTGAGAATGCGCGAAAGCAATATGCTGTGGAAAGGAAAAGGGGCTTCATTCTGACAAAACCACCTGACAGCCGCGACAGTCATTGACTGGACAAGTCGCCGTAAAGTAATAGGTATCGCCCAAACGGATGACGATCCGCTGATTGTTGGTGGAATAAACCGGAGCGCCGCTTCGCTCGATGTCACGGTAGAAATCCGCTCTGGCATTGAAATTGATCTGTTGCGGGGAAGTTCGCAGGAAGCTGATCCCGCGGGTATATCCGCGATAACGGATCCCCACCGAGATCACCGACTGTCCGGCGGCATTCTGCGAGAATGACTCATGGGTCAATTCAATAAATTCGTTCAGTGAATGGGAACCGAAAAATATCGTATAGTTTTGCGGCCGTGTGAATACTACTCCCCTGCCGGAGGCATCGGCTCTGGCAACATTTTGAGTGGATTTGCAGGCTGAAAGCAAACAGACTGCCGCATAAAGCGGAAACAACAGTTTTTTCATGGTCTGAAACTCCTTCCCTGAGGATTATTGATAAACAATGCCGGAACGGGAAAGTTTCTTCGTCTCATACGCACCTTCCCATACGATTTCATTCGATTCGAGATCCACCAGCTGCACCGAAACCAGCAGGTAATCGGAAGCTGTCCCCTGGCGCCGCTGCGAAAGCGCACTGATCTCTCCAGACAGAATGAACTGGGCACGCCCCTCGCGGCTGGAAAATTTGCGGTCCAGCAAAAACATCTTTTCGTATACCGCGACCTTCGTATCCGGCTTCACCAGCATGATATTAAGCCGTTTATTGACATTCGGATTCTTTCTGAGCTCGGGATTGCGAAGCATCCGGACCAGTTCCGATTCCTGCTGGCCGATCCGAGTGTAAATCTGCGGTTTCTCCGGCGATGCCGGCACCGTCCCGTCGTCAAGGGTCATGGATTGCCCAGACCGGATCCGGGCGTCGATCACTTCAATGTAATTGGCCAGGTTGATGATTCCTTCCTTCTTCATACTTTCGGGAATGAACTGGCCGGTCAGATAGTAATCGGCCCCTGCTAACGTTCCCGGCATCAGAAATTGGATCTTTCCTTTGCCGGCCTGCACTATTTCGGAACGCAGCATCGCGGTGAAGCTGTCAGCGTTCATATTCACCAGATTCGTATTCAGAACTGGGATCACGGCAATTTTTACCGGATCGGATCGCTGCATCAGTTCCAGCCCGGCGATCTCTTTTCCCAAGGTCTTGAGATTCTGCTGGATCAGATACTCCTGACGATCCCGGACCGCAACTGCACGATCTCGCTGGACATTTGCATTCCGGTCAATGAATCGGATCTTTCCCTGTCCGTATTGGTTCAGCTCGATCCTCAGACGCTTTGCAAACAGATTTTTATCGATCAGAAAACGGGTATTGTTTTTAAACTCCGAAATCAAGATCCGGACGGGAGCATCGCCTCCCGAGATTTCCGGCAATCCTAGAATGGCCGGAGCCATCTTGGAGGCTACCGTCCGAATATCCTGCGAAGTGACCGCTCCCTGCAGCGGCGATTCATCCGGGTGGATCGTGCCATCCTGCTTGTTGGTTTCTACCCTGGCACAACCTGCTGCCATAGCAAGAAATCCGGCCGCCGACAACAACGTAAAAATCGATTTCATGATCTCCTCCGTTTTTTTATCGATTCCAAATTGGAAAAGATATATAAACAATATCAGTTTTCAGGATTTCCAGAGAAAAAGAAAATCCTCATATCAAAACCTGCCTGAAATTACCGGCTTAATATAACAATTATTTGTCTGTTGTCAAGCAAATTTGTCAAAAAAACAGAAATTTGAAAAAATCTGAATGTTCAAGGGCTCGACTGTCAAGTCATGACCGACGTTTTGGCGCCTTGCGAAAGCCCCAGCAAGATAACTGTCGGCGGTTACTCAAAAAGAGCAGCCATGCTCAAATTTCCTGATCTTGTCTCTTTCGTGATCCATCCACAAAACCCAAACCGGAACTTTTGCAGTCGTCTCTGCTTATGGTTTCGCCTTCATCCGTAAAACGTTCCAGTCATGCTTTTTTCATGCGGACACAGTGCAGATAAACGCCCTTGGTGTCCGCTTTTTCCGCAGCGGTCTGCAGATGCAGATAACTCAAAGTCAGCTCGCGGCCGAACGGCGGCGGCAGGGTCCGGGAATAACCGAGCGTGGTTTCGCCGTGCTCCGTGCTCAGTTTCAGCTGACGGGTGTCGAGATCGAACTCCAGATGCAGCGTGAACCGTTTGCCGGGTTCGGCCAACCGGACTCCGTTGATGCAGCCATCGCCGTCCAGAACGAACGAGAACGAAGCGTATTCCCTCACATATTCGTCGCACGGATTGATCCAGCGGTCGGCCAGGGAAATGCGAATCCCCGCACTGTTGGGAACGATGGTGAAATCGGCGTCGAGCGAGCCTTGGCGGCAGCCTGGGAAATTCCAGACTGCGCCTTCGCGGTCGGAGAACAGCCGGTCGTCGGGATGACGCCCGATCAGCAGGGCTTCGCGCCAGCTGCCGTCCGGCGAAGGCATCAGCTGGGCGCCGGCGCGGCGGTTCCAGGCGCAGTGTCCCGCGCCCCGGCAGCCGCCGGAGTGGCTCCGGTAATAAAGCTGCGTGCTCCAGTTTTCCAGACCGTGCGAAAAATCTTCGCTCCGTTCGGCCGCATAGAGATAATCCAGATCGAAAAGGATCAGCCGCGAACATTTGAGATGCTGGCCGCAATGCAGCAGGATCTTATGGTCCGGCAGTTCGAGGATCTGATTCTGGTGGACGCTTTTGTCATTGAGATACCAGGAACCGTCATTGGTGCGGAAGTCGCTGTTATTGCGGACCGGGTTCAGCGCCAGTTCCCGGAAGCCGGTCCAGGTTTTTCCTTCGTCCTCGGAAATTGCCCCGTGAAGGACATCCCGGTTGGTGAAAACGTCTTCCCAGTATCCCTGAATGACCGATTCGCTGAGACCCGGCTGGGTGGTGTGATCCA
>SUWI01000211.1 GCA_015061565.1 Lentisphaerota bacterium | reverse complement strand
CCTCATCACCGAAATTCCGGAAAAGGAGAAACCCGCTCCGATGCCGGAAGGCGGCATGGGCGGCATGGGCGGCATGGGCGGCATGATGTAATTCATCCGCTCAGGTCAAACTGAGTCGTAATTCGAACGCACGGATCGCAAATGGTCCGTGCGTTTTTTTTATCGACTCTTCCCCGGATCGAATCGCAATGACGCGAGGACGATACCTGCCTTGAATCAGACAATCATGACTTTAGGCTCTGGCGCCGCATGATCGACTGTCTAAAATTTTTCAGTTTTTTTATTTTGATTTACTTGCAATCCAACTTATATTATGTTATATTATCTTATTCCAACTAAAAAAACAAGGAGAAAGTGATCATGGACAGCCTTCACAACGAACCGGTCCGGCTCAAGAAATCTCTCGTGTTCCATGCGGGAAAACATCACAGGAAATTCACGTTGATCGAACTGCTCGTCGTTATAGCGATCATTGCGATTCTGGCGGGAATGCTGCTGCCGGCACTGAATACCGCCCGGGAAAAAGGGCGGGCCACCAAGTGCATATCGAATCTCAAACAGCTTGCGCTGGCCCATGCCATGTATATTTCGGACAACAAGGAATGGGTATATTTCGGCTGGAATACTCCGTGGTATTATACCGCTCATACCCTGATGCGGGAAAAATACATTCCGGGCAAGCCGAGCGGCGTTACTTATTCCATCAAAGGCACGCCGTTCATCTGTCCGACCCTGGAGCCGAAAAAAGATGATGTCGCCCAGGTTTACGGTGACCGTTGTTTCAGTCCCGGGAATTATGCGAACTCGCTCAACCGCTGCAAGCGGTATTTCACGATTTTCGGAAATGTCGGGGTCCAGGGCTGGGGCACCTGGTCGGCCGCCTATCCGACCCAGAAACTCGCCCAGCCGAATAAATTTCCGCTGTTCTGCGATTCCAAGGACAATGACGGACTGCCCAGCCGCATCGTGGCGCGTCCGGGAGCGCCGACGTCGGATACCTTTGCACCCGATTGCCGTCACAGCGGTCTTGCCAACGTCTGTTTTCTGGACGGCTCCGCCCGACCGGCAAATCCCACTGATCTGAATATGTATGGTTATTCCAATTATTATCCGCGTGGCTCGACGATCTGGTTATTGACGCCGATTGTCCGGTGAGGTTCGCGGAATGTATCCTGCAAAAATGATTCTGCCGGTCTTGCTCGCGGCAGCAGCGCTGCTGGGGCATGCATCCGAAAAGAATGGTTCCGCGGTCTGCGGTTTCGATGAAAAACCGTCCGGAGATTTCAGCCGGAACTGGGTCCCGACCGGAAGCGGCAACCACTCCGGTCTGGAGTTCGATTCCCGGGAGAAGGAACTCACGGTCACCGGATTCGGAAAAATGCGGCATGACGGGAAGAAAGCGTTTTCCGTGGTGCTGGAACGGACGGTCGAACCCCTTCCCGGGAATTTTACCGCGGTCATGGACATAAAATGGTCGCTTCCCGCCGCGGTTTTCATGGGAGAAGTTCTGCTGCAGGTCGTTTCGACCGGAGGAAAACTGATTGCGGAGGCGGGGTTCATCGACAACTGGATATCCGGGAGTCCCCGTTCCGCCGCCTGGGTGGGATCGCCCCGGAAAGGCGGCATGTTCTGGCTGCCGGATCAGGCCGACGGACCGTTTATCATCACCCGCAGCGGAAAAATCTGCACCATTCATCTCGGACATTGGAAACTTGCCGAAGACCCTGCCATAGGGGAACCCGTCGGCAAGATCCGGCTGGTCATCAGTCATAAAACCGTATACGACCGAGGGAATACGCTGCTGAGCCGTTTCGGCAGGATCACTTTCCGGAGACTGTGTCTGCGGAATGAAGTTCTGCCGCCCCCGCCTCCCCGCTATGCTCCGGTCGAACGGAAACCCAAGTTCGAGATCGGCACCCCGATCGTCTCATACTGGGCGGGTCCGCCGATGAGCGAAAAATTCGCGAAGGAACTCGCGGTCGGCGGCTGGAATCTGGCCTGGGGGCTGACTTATCACGATCTGGATATCATGCACCGGCACAACTTGCGCGGATTGATGTGGATGACCCTGTCCATGTCTGCCAACCCGCGGAGGGTCCGCTGGTATCTGGACAGCATCCGCCGTCATCCGGCTTTTTACGGCATTCATTGCGGAGACGAACCCGGCGGGGCGAAAATGCTCGGCTGTCAGAAGGGGGTGCAGTTTATTGAGAATTACGATCCGGGAATCCTCCATTTCAACAATATGTTCCCGATCAATGCCAGCAACAAACAGCTCGGGCATACCGGCACGGCGGTCGAAGCTTACGGAAAACATATCGCGGAGTATTTCGAACGGCTCAAGCCCCAAATCCTCTGCTACGACAAATACAATCTCTGGAAAAACGGCGATGAAGGTTCCTATTTCATCAATCAGGCGATCATCAGGAAGGCCGGTCTGAAATACGGCGTCAAGACCATGAACATCGTCCAGGGCTGTTCCTATTCCCCGGTTCTCCGGGCACCGAACGGAAATGAATACCGGTATCTCGCCTACACCAGTCTGGCTTACGGTTCGCAGGGGCTCGTCAATTACGTTTACGGACACAAGGGACACTGGGGCAGCGTGCATGACCCGGAAACCGGTAAAACCACAGCGCTTTACGATGCCTGCAAATCAATCAACCGGGAATTCGTCGCGATTGCGAAAGAACTTCAGCCGCTGACGTCTCTGGCGGTCTGGCATGCCGGGGAAATTCCCTTCGGCACCGATCCCTGGCCGGAAAACAGTGCTTTTGCTCTGCTTCCGCAGCCGGAAAATATCTCCCAGGGCCTCACCGATGCCAAAGTTCATTATGCGCAGGAACGTAATTTCTTCAATGTCCGCCCGCCCGTAAAAGGTTTTCTGACGGGGGTGTTCGGACCGCGGGACAAGGCGTCGCATTTGCTGCTGGTCAATCTGGATTACCGCAAAAATGCCGGTATCACTTTGAAATCCCCGCTTCCGCTGGAACGTTTCGATCAATTTACCGGGAACTGGTCCGATGCCGGCGGCTGTTCGGTCCGGCTGGATATCCCGCCCGGAAGCGGCATCCTCATGCGCTTGAAAAATCACCAGGTTTGCGGCTTGTATGCTTCCGGCGGCAATTTGCCCATCGTCAAAGTCAAACCGCGGACGGTCCGGGAGAGCCAGTCCGGTTCCGATGAATTTGTCGATACCTTCAGGAATCTTGCTGCCTGGAGTCAGGACTACCGCCGCAACTGTGCCGGAATCGATTACCGGTCTGTTCCCGGCACGGGATTGCTGATCAACGGCTTGAAATCGGCGGACGGTCCCCAGGCTTCCGCCTATCTGGACCGGGGAATACCGGTGCTGCTCGAAGGCGATTTTCAATGTTCCATCGAAATGGGTATCCCGCACCGTGCCAAATCCGGCAGCAGCGAAGTCTGCCTTACGCTTCAGGTTCCCAATGGCGAACCGCTGGTCAATCTGCATATCGGGAACGGGAGGATCTTTTCCGGTTCACCCGGCTTCAGAGGCCGGATCATGAGCAGCAGTCCGCTCAAAATGCTCAATGACATTCAGGCGCGCGGCGAAATAAAAATCATCCGCCGGGGGGATGTTTTCACTCTGCTGATGAACGACGTCCCGTTCTACCAGGGAACCGGCGATACCTCTCCGGTCGGAAATATCCGGATCGCTCTTACCGGGAAAGACAGCCGGCTGGAATTGCGCAGCATCGTCATCCGGAAAATCAAGCCGGATTCCCGGAAAACCTGACGCTTTCGGAACTTTCGCTGAAAAACTTCCGCTGACCAAACAACAGGAGATAATATGGCTATTCTGCAGAATGAGATCATCGACCATCTGCTGACCCTGATCGAACGGGGCAAGCACGGGGATATGCTGCCCAGTCAGAATGAACTGCGCAGACAGTTCAGCGTCAGCACGGTGACCATCCGCAAGGCGTTGGAAAAACTGGAAGACCGGGGGATGATCTTCCGGCATCAGGGAAAAGGCAGTTTCATCCGGCGTCCGGCGGACGAAACCACCGAAAGCAGAACTTTTCTGCTGATTCTGATCCCGCGGAAATTCACCCTCGCGGATGAGTTTATTTCAGCACTGGTCAATACGACGGGAAAATCGTCCTGCCACACGATTTTCTATCATTACGATGACAATGAAGAGGTCATGTTTCATGAACTTCAGCGAATAGCCCCGCATGCCGTGATCTGGCTGGCGCCGGTGATGTTCAAGCATGAAAAAACGCTGTTGAAACTGCTTGCCATGCCGCTGCATGTGATCCTCTTCAACCGGGATCACAAGAACCAATCGGTCAGCTGTGTTTCCGGGGACTTTTCCGGAGACGGCTTCATGCTGGGCAGTCAACTGATTCGGAGAAATGTCCGCAAAGTGCTTTTCCTGAGTCTGGATATGCGGATGATGTTTTCCCGGGGACGCTGCGAAGGGTTGAAAAAAGCGGTCTGCGGCGCGGGCGGGGGCGTGACCGTCATTGACGCCGCGGAAATCATCGGCTCGGAAAGTACGGACCATCTGGAACAATCCTATGCCGCGCTGTCCGCTGCGGCGGGAAAACTGCTCGCCGAAAAAGATTTTGATGCCGTGGTTTGTGCACAGGGCGAAATCTGGAATTCGATGCGCAAGGCAGTCTCTCTGTCGGGACAAAACCCGGACCGGTTCTGGTTTGCCACGTTCAATAAACTCGAAGAAGAACAGATTTTCTCGCAGAAGACCGTCATTCTGGATCAGCCGATCGCCCGCATGGCGGAAGCCGCGGTCGATCTGATATCCAGGCTGCAGGCCGGAGCACAGCCGGAACATCTGTATTTCTCATCGAAACTGGTGCTGCCCTCAGACCGGTGATCCCGCATTTCCTTCGGCCGACGGGAAATATTCCGGTGAAAAAGCATTTTCCGCATTGAAAAATCTGCCGGAACAGATATATTATCCGCTGGACATCTGATATTTTGTCTTGCAACAGAAGGAATGATACTGAATACGATTTCTTAACCATAACAGCTGATTAGTCTTGCCAAAGACTTTTCAACATACTTCGTCGAAAAACCACCATCTTTTCATCCAGAAGGCATGTTGAAAGGGCGCGCTGTACTGTTTAGTGCCGGCGCCCCTTTTGCATTCTGGATGGGGCTATGGTGGTTCCCTCGGCGATGTGACTGGGGCGCCTCTTTTATGAAACTTGGAATCACCGGAAGCCGGACCATTGAACAATTCGATTTCATTCCGTATTTCACGATGCGGGATGAAAAATTTCGCGCCTTCTGCCGAATGCACGGACTGGGGCGCAGGAAAATCACAGAAGTCATTACGGGCGGGGCCAAGGGAATCGACACGCTCGCATTTCAGGCCGCGGAATCGATCGGGATCCGGAACCGGCAGTTCCTTCCCGACCGGCGCAAATTTCCGGGAAAACTGATCATCAAAGCCTATCAGGAACGGAACAGGCAGATCGTGGGCCGCTGCGATATTCTGCTGGCCGTCTGGGACGGCAAGTCCCGCGGCACACGGAACACGCTGTCATACGCCCGGGTAACCGGCAAACCGGTATTCCTGATCGACGCAGAGGATTGACCCGGTCCATTCTTCAACGCGGCTCCAGCGCCAGGAAGGACATAAACTCTTATCCGGCGGTTTTCCGGGTCCGGCGTTTTTTGGCTTCCCCTTTTTCTTTTTCCGGCTCATATTTCTGGACTTTGGTCGACTTGAAATACTCCTCAAGCCGCCGGTTGCCGTTGACATGCGGCGTCGTCCCGTAATGACCGGTGCGCGGGTTGGCGGACATGGATTTGACCGTATCTGCCGGCAATTCGTTGTAGGTGACATAGACTCCGGACGGGGGACAGGATGTATCCACGAAACCGGTGCAGAAATGGATTTCGGAGGTGATCCGCGGGGCGAAATTCGATCCGGCAAAATATTCCGCGGCCCGGCAGCGTTCGGGCGTTCCGGATTTGCCTTTGAGCGGAAGACTGGGTTCCCGCACCTTGCCGGTATCGAATTCATTGAAACAGGGCACCCCGACTATTGCCAGCGTGACAGCCGGGTCGAGCGCGGCGGCGCACAAAGTCTGGATCCCGCCCAGACTGCCGCCGTGAACGACCAGTTCCCGGCCGTTCCATTCCGGCTGGCTTTTCAGGAATTCCAATTCCCGCAGCACCCGCAAAAAGACCCGGCCCATGATCCAGGTTTCCGGTTTGTCCACGCCTTGCAGACTGTTGAAACGTTTCTGCTCGTCGACATAAAATTCCGGCGGCATCCCGACCGGCAGACCGTGCCAGGTAGCGGCAAATGCGACCGCGCCGCGGGCCGCCTGGCTGAGCGCCATTTCCGGCAGAGTGTCCGTCCAGCACCAGCTCAGGAACCAGATATAGGCAGGACAGCTCATTGGCGCAGCCTTCTCCGGGACCGCCAGATAACCGGTCGCATGCTGCCCGGCTCCGATAGCCAGAGTCACGGCAAAAAGCCTGACTTTCCCTTTATACGCATCCGGCACGGGGAGTTCTTTCTTCTCCGTGCGGAACGGAACTTTGTCCAGCTTGGCTTTCTGTCTTTCCCAGAAGGCGTCGAAATCCTTCGGCCGGGGAGTCAGACGATGAAGCTGACCGGGATCGAACACGGCGCCGATATCTTCGACCACGGATGGTTTCATCGGATGTTTCCAGAGCTTTTCACCCCGCAGCGCACGGTCATGGGAACTCAAGATCTGGAAACTGAAACGGACCCAGCCCGGATGCGGACAGCGGATCTTGAATTCAAGAGTTTTGCCTTTGTAATCGGCATTGCTGCTGGAAACCATTTGGTTTTCGATGAAGATCCGGCACCGGATCCGGCCCTGGTATTTTTCACCGTTCCGGTAAAAATCGACTTTGCAGTGAACCGTTTCGCCGGAGCGGTAGATCCCGTCCGGCTGGTCCAGCTCGGCATGTGCCGTATAATGAATTTTGTCTGCCATTTTGATTATTTTTCCCAGGCTTCGTTGCCCAGCACGCCGTCGTTGAAGAAGACCGGCGTGAAACCGTTCTCCTTGAAGAGACGCGCCGCCAGCGCCAGGCGGTCCAGATGGTCCGGAATGTAATTCGGATAGCTCGGGAAGGTATACTGTTCGTGGCTGGCATAGTTCAGCGCCTCGATCCCTTTGCTTTCCACATCCTTCATGGCGGCGGCGACCTTGTTGGGGATCTCTTCGATCGGGACCAGATTGCCGCACAGCACACCGCGGAAGAAAATGATGCCCAGCGACGGATCGTAATAGTGATGATGGCCCGCCAGATATCCGGTTTCCTCCGGATACTCATAGTGCATTTTCAATCCTTCGGTGGAGGCGGCTTTGTCCGCGCCGGACAGCGAACGCGCCTGGATCTGGTTCATGTTGCCGCCTTTCTGCCGGTCGGCCAGGCTCGGGCCGCCCATGACGCGGGCACGGAACGAGGAAGAATAGCAGCGGGTGCCGCGCCGGATGATTTCCGCGGCCGCCGCCGGATGGATGTTCGCCCAGTGGATCACGATCGGCGGAATGAACGCTTTTTCGCCGGCAAAACGGATGATCTCGTTCTGCACCAGATCATAATCCTTGCCGATCTCCTCCGCCGAGGATTCCAGATACGGCCGGTCCGGAAATTCACTGTAGGAATGGAACGAGAATTTCAGCCAGTCGGCATTGTCCTCGAACTCGGATTTCCAGATGTCCGGCATTTCGTTCAGCAGATAACCGGCCTTGTCATGGTCGTTCCGGTAAAACGCATTCAGCGTCACTTTCAGCCCGGATTCATCGTGGATCTTCTTGAGGCCGGCCAGATAGAAATGGTCGAACGCGCGTTTCGGTTTCTGCCTCGTCAGTTCGGTGAAAACGAAGCTGTGATCGTCGATGTAGCAGTTGACGCGGCGGAACGATTTTTTGTCCCACAGCAGCGAAAGTTCCTGCGAATAGACGCCGTAGGGAGTCATGACCGAAGCTGTGACCTGATTGACTTTCTGCGTGAGTTCGATCTCTGCGGAAAAATTGCGTCCATCCATGACGGCGGGCACGCCGTTGACCTTGACCGGACGTCCGCTTTCGGAGATGCCCCGGACGGTGACTTTAAGACTCTTTGCGCTTTCTTCGCCGTGGTTGTGGTTCAGGATCGCGCCCTGACGATGACTGGTGATTTCGATCATGATCAAAAAATCCTTCTGTTTGGTTTATCGGTAAAAATTGAAAGAATCAATCCCACGACCGGTTGCCGAGCAGTCCTTCATTGAAGAACACCGGCTGGAAGCCGTTTTCCCTGAAGAGACGCGACGTCAGCGCGATCCGCTCGAAATGGTCGGGCAGATAGTTCGGATAATCGGGGAACGTGTATTGCTCGTGACTGCCGAACTTGACCGCCTCCACGCCGTAACGGGTCACATTCGCCATGATTTTTTCAAAACGTTTCGGGATCTCCGCGACCGGCACCAGATTGCAGGTGATGCCGCAATGCCCCAGGAAACAGATCTTCAGCGAGGGATCGTAATAGGCATACCGCGATTTCAGATAATCCACTTCCTCCGGAAATTCGTAATGCATCTTCAGGCCATCCGTGGAAGCCGCCTTGTCCTCGCCGGAGAGCGAACGCTGCTGGACCTGCGCCATATTGCCGCCCTTCATGCGGTCGGCGAGGCTGGGACCGCCCATGACTTTGGGACGGAACGAGGAATTGTAGCAGCGGGTGCCGCGCCGGATGATCTCTGCCGCGGCCGCCGGGTGGATATTTCCCCAATGGATGGTCTGCGGCACGATGAAACATTCTTCGCCGGCGAAACGGATGATCTCATCCCGGATCAGGTCGTAATCACGGCCGATCTCCTCCGCCGAGGCTTCCAGATACGGCCGGTCAGGAAATTCGCTGTAGGAATGGAATGAAAATCTCAGCCAGTCGGAATTGTCCTGAAACTCCGCTTTCCAAATGTCCGGCATCTCTTTCAGCAGAAAACCGTCCTGGTCATGGTCATTGCGGTAGAAGCAGTTCAGCACGACCTTCAGACCGGATTCATCGTGGATCTTTTTGAGGCCGGCCAGGTAGAAATGGTCGAACGCGTGTTTCGGGCGCTGACGCGCCAGTTCCGTAAAGACAAAAATATGGTCGTCGATCCCGGCGCCGAATCGGCGGAACGACTGTTTGTCCCACACCAGCGTGAGTTCCTGCGAATACACCCCGTAAGGCGTCATCACCGAAGCGGTCACGGCATTGATCTTCTGCGTAAGCTCGATCTCAGCGGAAAAATGCCGTCCGTCCATAATTGCCGGCACGCCGTTGACCTTGACCGGACGTCCGCTTTCGGAAATGCCCCCGATGGTGACTTTCAGACTGTTCTGCGTTTCCTCGCCGTGATTGCGGTTCAGGATGGCGCCCTGACGGTGACTGGTGATTTCGATCATGATTCCTCTTCCTTTTTTACAAAATAATATATTGACTTTTCGAATGGATGCAATATATTAAAATTGCAATTTCGG